>JBARUM010000590.1:0-2538 GCA_049645725.1 Maribacter sp. | reverse complement strand
ATACTGGCCAATCCATTTGGATAAATTATCAAAGTAAACGATCAAAACTTCTATCTAAGCAGGTATTTAACGACGATAACAAGTTATTAACTGAAGAAAAGAATATTTATTCTGTAGAACCTTCGGTTTATAATTATAGAAGCGATTTTAAATTCTATTGTGACAAGAATGTAACAATTGGTACATATTGCGGTCCATCATTAGACGAATACAAGTTAGTGAACACATCGATTCGTTATCGTTCAAATTTAGGGTTGAATTGGTTGAAAAAAGACAGTACGGAACTTACTAACTATTTCTATGATTCAGCAGGTACATTGAAAGGTGCGCTGAAGACGGTTACGGATTATACGTACAATAATCAAAATCAAGAGATTCAAACGTTTACAACCACAAGTTCAGATCAAACAGTTATAGCGACAAATTATAAATACGCCCAAGATTTAAATGACACGCAATTAATCTCGGAAAACAGGATTTCCGTTCCCTTAGAAACCAAAGTCTTAGAGGAAAATAATATTCTAAGCCACAGCAAGACCAAATATTCAGATTTCAACGGTACATATCTTCCAAGTGAAATTTTCAGTAAAAAAGGTGCCTTAGTCGATGTTAACGACAGTAATGACCGTAAGTATACCATTGATGACTACGATAACGGTAAAATTCTTGAATACCATACCGAAAATGGGATCAGTACGAGTATCGTTTGGGGCTATAACGAACAATATCCCATTGCAAAAATAGAAAATGCGACCTATTCGGAGATCAGCGGACTTGTCAGTAACCTACAGGACCTTTCAAATGAGGATAACGACAATTGCACAGCGCCAAGCTGTAAAGAGCAGCTGTTGAGGGACGCTCTGGATGCCATGCGAAGCAATCCGTCCCTGGCGGATAAAATGGTCACCACCTATACCTACGACCCCTTAATAGGCGTAACCAGCACCACCGACCCTAAAGGTTACACTACGTACTATGAATATGACGGGCTCAACCGTTTGGCAAGGGTCAGGGATGCAGAAGGCAAGATCATCAGCGAGAACAAGTACAATTACAAAAACCAATAAACCAGGCCATATGAAACTTATTCCACACTATAGAACACACTTGCTGACAGCATGCTTTTTATTAAGTTCGGTTCTGTCGTTTTCCCAAGGCCAAGGCCTGGAATGGCAAGCAGAAAGTAATATTCTTCTTTCCAACGAAACGGAAGTGATGCTCACTTCCAATTTGACCAAACAGGGAAGCGTATTTACCTGGGAACAAATTGGCTACAATACCTCGGAGACCATAACCTTCAATGTTTCATCCACTACAGGAAATTGGAACGCCCAAAATAGCACTGGAGAGCTAAACTATGTCCTGAACTCAACTGAAACAACAGCCACCCTCACTTTGGACGGCAACCAGGACGGTGTCATTGCGATTCTCATTATCAATGGCGAAAATGCTGCCACGACCAACAGCTATACTTTTTATATAGAAACGCTAACCAACCTTTAATATCAAAACCATGACAAATCATAGAGACAGCTCTTTCTTAAAAATAAGTTTAGCGTTAGTAATATTCATTGCTTTTAGTGCGTTCAATTACGCCCAGAACCTTATAGGGCCCACGAGTGTTTTGCCTAATTCTACCGAAACTTACACTTTTAACAATGGTGGATTTTATATTGGTGCTAGCTGGAGTGCAACAGGCGGGACACTGGTTCCAAATTCCCAAACCCAATCAGGGTCATCCTTTACCGTCGCAGTAGATTGGGGCAGTTCAGGAACAGGCTCCATAGCCTTTTTAAGCAATAACACTATACTAGAAACCTTGAATGTTACCATACAAAATGAGTCTCAGGTATTGGTTTCAGATGAAAACTATATCCATAACATTACCCCTAGAATTGCTACAGCGGACATAAGTAACCTCGGAATTACAGATAAGATCGAGGCTATAAGTTATTTTGACGGACTTGGCAGGCCCATGCAGCAAGTAGCGATCAAAGGAGGTGGCAACAGTGAGGACATCATAACCCATATCGGTTATGACGAATACGGAAGACAGGTAAAGGATTATCTACCCTATAGTTCAACTACAGGTATCGGCTCTTATAGATCAGATGCCCTAACCGCTACCCATAGTTTCTATGGTGCCGTTAAGTACGACGATGATTTTCCAACATTATCGGCACTGGACATAAATCCCTATTCGGAAAAACAATTTGACGGCTCGCCCTTGAACAGGGTAATGAAACAAGCGGCACCCGGTGAGGATTGGAAACTTGGCGAAGACAATGAGATAGAAATGGACTATCAGACCAATACGGCCACAGAAGTACGCCGTTACGAGGTAACGCTAAGTTTGGCGAACAATACCTACACACCAACCTTGGTGCTCAACACCGCAGCCAATAACAATAATGGCTATTATGAAGCCAATGAGCTTTACAAAACCATTACCAAGGACGAAAACCACGATGGCACATCGGCCAAAGACCATACCACTGAAGAGTTCAAGAACAAACAAGGGCAAGTTCTCTTAAAGCG
>JBARUM010000589.1:0-1875 GCA_049645725.1 Maribacter sp. | reverse complement strand
AAAAAACTCATTAAGGCCAAAAAGAAACATAAAGAGCTAGTTAAAAAAGAAAGCCTAAAAGCGAAATTTAAGGGAGAGTTACCAGATAGGGGAATACAGACCTTGTATAGGGTTACTTTACAAAATCACTTAAAACTTAGCGATATTGCAGATACGAAGGCAAACATATTACTTTCCGTGAATGCCATAATTATTTCAATGGCATTGGCAAATTTGGTTCCAAAATTAGATAATCCCACTAATGACTATCTCTTTTATCCCACATTTGTCTTTATAATTTTTAGCGTTGTTTCTATGGTTATGTCCATTATTGCGACGAAGCCGAACATTACTACCGGTCAATTTACCGAAGAAGAGGTAACTACCAAAAAAGTGAACTTATTATTCTTCGGTAATTTTCATAAAATGAAATTAGAGCAGTATAATTGGGCAATGAACGAACTTATTAAAGATAAAGACTATATCTACAGTTCATTGACCAAAGATCTTTATTTTTTGGGTGTTGTTTTGGAAAGGAAATATCGAATTCTACGTTGGACCTATACCGTTTTCATGGTAGGTATGATAATTTCAGTAATCGTATTTGGCATCGCGCTTAAATTCTATGGTCCCGAAAGAGTCTTGGAACTCCCCGTGATGCAGCCATAATTAAAAAGGCTATTCTATCTGCATTTAGAAAGAATACGTTAAGTGCATTCGTTAGACTCCGAAAGTCATTAAAAGTATACACAACAAAATGCCGATTGCAGCAATTACAATAGTGAACTTTAAAGCTTTTGCCAATACTGGCTCTTTAGTTTGATTATTTATATTTACCCTGGTCATGAGCGGTGGTCTATTTAAGATTATACCACAAAATTATGTCGAAACGGGTTTCGGGATTAACTATATAACTAAATTTCTTGCCTTTATTACGATTTTATTAACATTTCACGATAAAGCTAGACGATTATGATTCAACAACTTACACTTAGCTCATTTGAATCATAGCTTTTTTAAATGTAGCTTTTGGAGCCGAACACATGGGGCACTCATACGCGTCATCAATATCTTCAAATTTGGTACCTGAGGCAATATTAAACTCTTTATCACCATAGGTCGCATCATAAACCGTTAAGCAGTCTTGGCATTGATATAACGATTGTGTTGCTTCTATAACTTCAACACTTGTAGTTTCTTCATCATCTTCGGCGCGACCTCATTGATCGAAGTACATTTTACTTAATTCCATCAACAACCCAGGTAATTCTATCTTATCAATATCTTGGGCATAGGTAATGTACTTCTGACTATTAGGATCAAAATGCTCAAAATGCAGCACGTTATATGTTGGGCGGACTTCAAATTCTTTAACAATGGTGGGTAAGCTGTTCTTTTCAATAATCACCGAGGCAAAGTGCGAACGTTTACCCACCTCATTGCTGATACCAAAAGTGAGTCCGTAAGTACTTATATCATTTTGATCAAAACTTCGAACCAAATACTTCTTTAACTCCAACGCCTCGCCATCATCAATAGGTACATGCCAATTCATCTCTAATTGAGAGTGCCTTACATTGATTCCTCTTTTACCTAAAAAGCGCTCTAAGGCAGGTCTGCTAGATTTCTTAATACCTTTTACAACAAAAGATTTCCACGGAGTAATACAGATTTTACCAATACTATTATCCAAACAAAAGCCACAGAATTCTTTTAAGAAGGAAAGGTCATATTTATTGTTTCTCCAATAAAGACCAAGCCAATACATATCTGATCCCAAACGGTTCATGCCTTCATAATACGGAAATGTCTGAAAAGGAACCTTCAATTCCTTTTCCATAGTTTTGTTGTTAGTTTCTAAATTCTTGTTCATCACAAAAAACAACTCTTCTATAT
>JBARUM010000588.1:0-2881 GCA_049645725.1 Maribacter sp. | reverse complement strand
ATCGGGATGTTTGCAAATTCAATTTTCCAGCCTATTATAGGCGGATGGATTGATAATAATAAAGCAGAAGCCGTGGCAGCAGGTTTTACCGGCGATGAATTGGAGCTTGTTTCTGGACAAGCCACCTTAGGAACTATGACACTATTCCCAGGAATTTTAATAATACTCTTTACTATTCTCTATTTCTGGATGAAGAATAGGAAAAGTCAAGTAGAAGTGGCGACTGCATAAATCGTCAATAATATTATTAACAAAAGAACCGCCCAATGGGCGGTTCTCTTATTTATAATACTCTTTAAGTGCTATTGGCTATTCCAAAAGGATTTCAAGAATCTCAATAGCAGCGTCACTGATTTTAGTGCCAGGCCCATAAACAGCTGTAGCTCCCGCATCCAACAAAAATTGATAGTCCTGTTTGGGTACAACCCCGCCAACTATGATCATAATATCCTCACGCCCATACCTTTTAAGCTCTTCTATTACTTGTGGTACCAAAGTCTTATGACCTGCTGCCAAAGAAGACACTCCAAGAATATGCACATCGTTTTCTACGGCTTGTTTAGCTACTTCAGCAGGAGTTTGGAACAAAGGGCCTATGTCCACATCAAAACCTAAATCGGCATATCCAGTAGCAACTACCTTAGCTCCACGATCATGCCCGTCCTGCCCCATTTTGGCCACCATAATCCTTGGTCTACGACCATCTTGTTCCGCAAATTTATCTGCAAGCTCCTGGGCTTTTTTAAAGCTTTTATCGTTTTTAATTTCCTTGGAATACACGCCTGTAAATGATTTAATTTCAGCCTTGTGACGGCCAAAAGCCATTTCTAACGCATCGCTAATTTCTCCTAATGTAGCTCTTGCTCTAGCCGCCTCTACGGCTAAAGCTAACAAATTATCTTTGGATGCGTCAGAATCCATTTTAGATTTCGCAACAGAAGTCAATTGTTTTAAAAGCTTATCTACCGTTTCCTGATTTCGACTTTTCTTTATTTCTTCTAGTCGTCGTAATTGTTGTCGACGTACCTCTTGGTTATCAACTTCTAAAATAGATAGTTCATCTTCAGATTGTAATCTGTATTTATTCACCCCAACGATGACATCCTGTAAGCTATCAATCCGCGCCTGTTTACGAGCCGCTGCTTCCTCTATCCGTATTTTCGGTATCCCAGCCTCAAGGGCTTTTGTCATTCCACCCAGTTCCTCTACCTCTTCCATTAATTTCCAAGCCTTTTGGGCGAGCTCGTGGGTCAAATGTTCCACATAATAACTTCCTGCCCAAGGATCTACGGTTTTTGTTATTTTGGTTTCTTCTTGAAGAAATAACTGCGTTTCACGAGCAATTCTTGCAGAGAAGTCAGTTGGTAGGGCAATCGCCTCGTCTAGGGCATTTGTATGTAGGCTTTGAGTTCCCCCGAAAACGGCAGCGGCCGCTTCTATCGTAGTTCTCGCAACATTGTTAAAAGGATCTTGTTCCGTAAGGCTCCAACCACTAGTTTGACAATGTGTGCGCAGCATTAATGATTTTGCGTTTTGTGGATTAAACTGCTTTACTAGTTTGGCCCATAACATTCTTGCCGCACGCATTTTTGCTATTTCCATGAAATGGTTCATCCCAATCCCCCAAAAAAAGGATAACCTTGGTGCGAACTCATCAATTTTAAGTCCAGCCTTTAGCCCGGTCCTGATATATTCCAATCCGTCCGAGAGCGTATATGCCAGCTCAATATCCGCAGTTGCCCCTGCTTCATGCATGTGATAACCGGATATACTGATACTGTTGAACTTGGGCATTAATTCACTTGTATATTCAAAGATATCGGACACGAGCTGCATGGATGGTTTAGGTGGATAGATGTAGGTGTTCCGCACCATAAATTCTTTCAAAATATCGTTTTGAATCGTGCCGGAAAGTTGATTTAAAGAAACACCTTGCTCCTCTGCCGCAACAATATAAAAAGCCATAATAGGCAGAACAGCCCCATTCATGGTCATAGATACGGACATCTCGTTCAGGGGAATCCCATCAAACAAAGTTTTCATATCCTCGACCGAATCTATGGCGACTCCAGCTTTACCAACGTCCCCAACTACCCTTTCATGGTCGCTATCATAACCCCTGTGCGTAGGCAGGTCAAAGGCTACCGATAGTCCTTTTTGACCTCCCTTTAAATTTCTGCGATAAAAGGCATTACTCTCTTCGGCCGTCGAAAAACCTGCATATTGCCGTATCGTCCATGGGCGTCTCACATACATGGTGGAATAAGGTCCTCGCAAATATGGTGGCATACCCGCAGGAAAGTTGAGATGTTCGGCGGTTTCAATGTCTTTTTTCCAATACGAAGATTTTAATGAAATTCCCTCACCACTTTCATAAGCCTTGGATTGGTTCTCTTTTTTCTGAGTTGCGTTTTCTGTCTTTAGACTTATATGTTGAAGGTCCTTTCTACTCATCCCTCAATCTTTTTTGTTCAATAGCTTCAGCCAATCGTTTTTCTAAGATGGGTTCTATTAGGGTTTTTCGGCTATTGGTTTTTACAAAGGGGTACAGTTCCAAATTACCCTTCATACTATCCGTTGCATTAATGTACTTATTTGTACCTACTAATATTTCTATTTTGGAATCAAACCTTTTTTGCTCTTTTGCAGCGCTCTCTTTTATCGCTTTTTGGATGTTATGGCCTTTCAATTGTTTTAGAAATCCTCCCTCTTTTTCAATCTTTTTAAAAAGCACCAATGCCTTTTCCGCTAGTTGATGCGTAAGACTTTCGATATAGAACGTTCCATCTGCAGGATTTCCAACTTTATCAAAATGACTTTCGTCCTTTAACACCACTAATTGATTTAATGAAATACGGTCTCCAAATTCATTGTTCTTATG
>JBARUM010000587.1:0-8017 GCA_049645725.1 Maribacter sp. | reverse complement strand
GTGTAAAATCCTCATCTAACGTGTGTTCATTATTTTCCGTATCAAAAAGATTTTCTAGGTTATAAAAGGCAAGCATGAATAACTGTTTACTTTTCTTCTTCTTAAATAGGGTAAAGGCCATATCAGGATTTATGTGGTTATTAAATTTACTAAAATAGCTTGGGCTCTTTTACTTAATTTTGCACTTTACGACGATATGTTAGAAAAGAAAACTACAGAATACGAAAAAGCGGTCCTTATTGGTATCATCAACAAGGAACAGAGTGAAGAAAAGGTAACGGAATATTTAGATGAGTTGGAATTTCTGACCTATACCGCTGGCGGCGAGGTCACCAAACGATTTGTGCAGCGGGTAGATATTCCCAATCCCAAAACACTTATTGGAAGTGGTAAGATGGAGGAGGTGGAACGCTATGTTGACAAGCATGAAATTGGTTCCGTTATTTTTGATGATGAGCTTACACCAGGACAGCAACGTACTATAGAAAAACAATTACGCTGTAAGATTATTGACCGTACCAGTTTAATCTTGGACATCTTTGCACAACGAGCACAAACAAGCTATGCACGTACCCAGGTAGAGCTTGCACAATATGAATATTTGTTGCCAAGGCTTACTGGTCTTTGGACTCACTTGGAGCGCCAAAAAGGAGGTATTGGAATGCGTGGTCCCGGTGAAACCGAAATTGAAACGGACCGGCGTATCGTGCGTGATCGTATTACATTGCTCAAAAAGAAACTCTTAAAGATTGATCGCCAGATGGAAACACAACGAGGCAATCGTGGTTCGTTGGTAAGAGTTGCACTTGTAGGTTATACCAACGTGGGCAAATCTACCCTTATGAATGTGGTAAGTAAGAGTGATGTTTTTGCGGAGAACAAATTGTTTGCCACTTTGGATACCACTGTTCGCAAAGTGGTACTCGGCAACCTTCCATTCTTATTAAGTGATACGGTAGGTTTTATTAGAAAATTACCCACACAATTGGTAGAGAGCTTTAAAAGTACCTTAGACGAGGTTCGGGAAGCAGATTTACTATTACATGTTGTGGATATCTCCCACCCTCAATTTGAGGAGCATATAGAATCTGTAAACAAAATATTGAGTGAAATAAAAAGTGCGGATAAAAAAACTATTATGGTCTTTAATAAGATTGACCAATATGAGAACGAAAATATAGATGAAGACGATTTAGTGACCGAGCGCACATCCAGACATTTTACCATTGAAGAATGGAAAAGGACATGGATGGAAAAAGTTGGGGATAGGGCCCTTTTCATATCTGCTTTGAACAAAGAAAATCTGGACGAGTTTAGAAAACGGGTCTACAATGAGGTCAGGGATATTCATGTGACACGTTTTCCCTATAATAATTTCTTATATCCGGAACATTTAGATCAATATTAATGACAGTCCATAAATTATTTTGTGCCGTTCATCGAAGAAAATAAACCACTTATATTTTTCACCACGTTTTGACATATGTTCACAACATAAATTGTTCAAAAGTAAAATGTAGCCCTAAATTTACATTGTGTTTAAGTGATAGTGTTAACCCCAAATCAGTATTTAACTTAGAAAAGCTTGAAAGTAAAATCCCAAATTTTACGATAACTACTTGACCTAGAAAAGCCCTCCAAAAAGAGGGCTTTTTTTACGAATGCTTTTCAGTTCCTTATATAAATATTCATGTTTCCCTTTATTAAGAGCACTATGAAACATGAAAATTGATAAAAGAAAAGAGTATTTCATTGAATTAATTATAATCTTTTTCTTACAAATAATTTTTATGCTTTCACAACAAACATTTAGATAAAAGCCAAAAGCAATTACTTTTAACGTGTTCATAAGTTATAGTGTTGACCCCAAATCTATACATCACACAAAAGTTTTATGCTCTTGGATTAAATCATTACAAATACCTACTTTACAAAAAAACTCCCTTCATCTCGAAGGGATTTTTGTTCAATGAAAGCAAAAACCCACCATATTGGTGGGTTTTCTGTAGTATTGAGGTAATAATTAGCTCTTAAAAAGCATAATTTAGACCAAATAAAATATAGGTCTGTAAATCATTATCAACCGTCTCGAAGGTCTCCGTTGCATTACCTAAAGTGTTAATGGCATAGTTTAAGGCCTCTTGTTTGTTATTTCTTAATCCAAACTCAAAACCAAGTCCAATCCCGTTCCATAATGTATACCCAAAAGAATTTATCCAAGTATAATTAGAAAGGTCTCCGCTTTTATAACTCTGAAACATGGACAAATTGGTCTTAAAGTTAACTGCTCCTATTTTTCTGGTATAATCCGCCACAATTTTCGCACCCAAGGAAGATTCAAAAATTGCATCATTACTACTAAATACAAAGTTGTAGTTTAACGGGTGGATAACTACAACCAAATCGGTGATTGGAGTCCAAGTGGCACCAACACCTACATCCAAATAACCGGGATCATTGAAATTATTCAATAATGTAGTTCTATATTCCCCTAATCCGGATATAGCAAATTTTTCGCTTAGCTTACGACCGTATAGTGAAGTAATAGTGAAAACGTCAGAGGCCTGTCTAAAGCTATCGTCATCGTCCGGATCATCTTTGTCGTCGAATTTTACCCATCCAATATTAATGTTTCCTGAATTTCTCCAAAAAAACTTTTCTTGGTTCAAATTTGCAAAACCGTTGACTGTAACACCAATATTCCCTGTTGAGTTATTGGGGGAGCCTTGTGCATACCAGTTACTAAAACTACTTAGATTTGCTCCAATAGTTCCGAAAGCTCCCTTTTTCCACCCTGGAAGTGCAGCTATTTGTGCTTTTATAGCGTCTACCCTACCTTGGATTGCTGCAATAGAATCCTTTTTCGGCGCCATTTGCGCTTTAAGTTCATCCTCTGTCTGGGAAAATCCCAGAGTATAGATAAAAAAAAGTACGGTAATTAAAAAAATGTTTTTCATGATTTGTGTTTAATTTTTTAGAAACGCAAAAGTAAGAATAGTCACTTTTAATCAGCATTTTTTTAATTATTTTCTCTTGAAAAGTGGAACGGAAGAACATGCTTCCCCGTACATAATGGACTTTGCCATCGTTTGCAGTCTTTCTGTAAGCATTAAATATGCGTTTGGAGGTACGGGTTTGTTACTGCACCCTTTTATGATAACCGCCCTGTCCTTAAAATCGGACAGATCTAGTTTTTCTATGATAGATTGATATAAGGAAGTCTCCATATCTTCCAGTGTTCCTTGAACCATTTTTTTTGCAAAGGGTTGCAACTTTGTAGTCAAAAGCATGTAAGCCCAACCTGGAACAATAGCTTCTGTAGAGCAAGTCATTACAACATAGGCGTCTTGATATTGATGCCAATCGTGAATATCCAGAAAAGTACGAAATTCCTTTTCTCTAAGAATAATACCTTCATAAAGCCAGCCCTTAATATCAATAACCATCCTAGTACCCTTAGGATAATAATCCTCCAAGTCTACCGTAACCAGTTTACTCTGTGCAACTCTATTAATGATTTCTTTATCCATATCGATAGCTCAAAAAGTCTCGACTCCGCTTGACCCCAGACCGTACGTTTTCCGAACTTATAACAGTCCTAATTCCAGTTTGGCCTCTTCGCTCATTAAATCCTGCGTCCAAGGCGGGTCAAAGGTAATTTCTACCTCAGCATCTTTTATAGCGTTCAAGGACTTCACTTTTTCCTCTACCTCTACAGGTAGCGTCTCGGCCACGGGACAATTTGGAGAAGTCAGGGTCATTAATATCTTTACCTCATTGTCCTCATTTACCAAAACATCGTAAATCAAACCCAGTTCGTAAATATCCACTGGAATCTCCGGGTCATAAATTGTTTTTAAGACCTTTACTATTTTTTCGCCCAATTCGGCACTATCCTCAGCAGTATTTATATCGCTCATAATTTAATTAAGTTGTGTCTGGTAAGCCACCGCATATAGTTTAAGTTGTTTTATCATACTTACCAATCCGTTTGCCCTGGTAGGGGATAAATGTTCTTTTAGTCCTATCTCATCAATAAACCTAGTATCCGCATCAATAATATCTTGGGGTCTCTGATTGCTAAAAACCCTTATCAATATTGCAATAATTCCTTTGGTAATGATGGCGTCACTATCTGCCGTGAAAATCAATTTTTCATTCTCAAGTTCTGCATGTACCCAAACCTTACTTTGGCACCCTTTAATTATGTTATCATCGGTCTTAAACTCACTACTAATCAAAGGCAATGCTTTTCCAAGCTCTATCATGTATTCATAACGTTGCATCCAGTCTTCGAACATAGAAAATTCATCGACGATTTCGGTTTGTATTTCCTTAATCTTCATATGCGTATTTTATACAAAAATACAACAAGAATAATTGGATTTCAATACTTTAAGATAATGATAAGCTCTGTGACCTAAAGCAACATTGATTTTGCCCGCTCAACACCTTTTACCAAGATGTCTACTTCATCCTTTGTATTGTAAAAGCTGAAACTTGCCCTTACGGTTCCCGGTATTTTATAGAAATCCATAACAGGTTGGGCGCAATGATGTCCAGTGCGCACGGCAATACCCAATTTGTCCAAAATACTTCCCATGTCATAAGGGTGTATACTCTTTATGTTGAAAGAAATAACGGAGGTTTTATTTTTCGCCGTTCCGTAAATTTTGAGTCCGTCTATTTTAAGTAGCTCCTGTGTAGCATAGGTAAGAAGTTCATGCTCATATTCAGCAATGGCGCCAAAGCCAATAGCATTCATATAATCCAGAGCAGCTCCAAAAGCGATGCCGCCACAAATATTTGGCGTTCCCGCCTCAAATTTATGGGGTAAATCTGCATATGTGGTCTTTTCAAAAGTTACCTCCGCTATCATTTCCCCACCTCCTTGATATGGAGGCAACTTACTCAGCCATGCTGACTTGCCATATAACATTCCTACTCCAGTAGGCCCACATATTTTATGGGCAGAAACGGTATAGAAATCTACATCTAATTCTTGAACATCTGCAACTAAGTGAGGGGCAGCCTGTGCGCCGTCTATAAGAACGGCCGCTCCAACATTATGGGCTTTTTTAATAATTTCTTCAATAGGGTTAATGGTCCCCAATGCATTTGAGATATGGTTACAAAACACCAATTTGGTCTTGTTAGAAAGTAAACCATCATACACATCCATCTTCAATTCTCCTTCCAAATTCATAGGGATTACCTTTAAAGTTGAACCAGTACGCTCACATAACATTTGCCACGGAACGATGTTGGAATGATGCTCCATAGCGGAGACTAAAATTTCATCTCCCTTTTTTATAAGTGATGAAAATCCGTTGGCTACAATATTAATACTGTGGGTAGTGCCCGAAGTAAAGATTCTTTCGTGGGATTTTGCGGCATTGAAATGCTTTTGAATCTTTATTCTGGCTTGCTCATATTTATCCGTTGCCTCTTGTGATAAAGCATGTACGCCCCGGTGAATATTGGCATTGTAGTTTTGATAGTAATCTACGATCACATCTATAACCTGCTGTGGGGTCTGTGAAGTGGCAGCATTGTCTAAATATACCAATGGTTTCCCATTAACTTCTCGGTTAAGAATTGGGAAATCTTCTCTTATTTTTCTGATATCTAACATAATCAATCTTCTTAGAAACAAAGATACCCGATATTAAAATATATCGGGTATTGAGGGTATAGTAAATACAGGTTTAAAAACGAAAACCAATACCTATCTTTAACCTATTAATACTTTCGTCGAGGTCGAAATTTACTCTTTCCCCATCAAATACAACTTCATCCCTAACCCTAAGCCGTATTAAATCATATTGGGCCTGCACAAAGAACCTACTAGATATGTCGTAAGACAAGCCTGCCTCAAAGTTAAGACCGCCATCCGTATTGCCTTGATCTGAAAAATCTGTTGCGCCTATTGCCCCTTCGTAGTTGAAACTGACCAAACTATATCCTAGACCAACGCTTGGATGCAATTTTGGGACTATAGGCAAATCAAATTCCGCGAAAATTTTTGGTTGAAAGAAGTAGGTTGTACTTTTAAAAGTATCATTATTATTAGATCCAGCGTAGTCAGAGGTTAATCCCCCAGAAAGAGAAAGGCCTAAATGAACGATGTCAGTATTTAAAAATCGGTATTTCAATCCCACATCAATGGTGCCATCTTTTCCGTTTAAAACGCCAAATTCATTCAAATTAACGGGGTAATTTACCTCTACGCTCCAATTGCGATCTTGGGCAAAAGTGTAAACTGTTGTACTAAGTAAAATTCCTAAGAGTAGTTTTTTCTTCATATTGATTGCTTTTACCAACGGAATAGAATGGCTAAGCTAAGCTATAAGCTTTGTAGGAAAATAAAACGATTCGTTAAGAATGACTTAAGGAACGTTAAACTTTGGTGCTGTTGTTTTCAGTAATAAATGGAAAAGAAAAATCAAAACTATCTAAACAAGTAATTTAGAGATACCTGGATAGCCGCATTATAATTTTGTACGCCCTGTAATCCATTTAGCCTATTACGAAGACCAATGTAAAATCTTGGTGCCAGGGATAAATTATCGTTCAATTTAATTCCTAGACCTAGCGCAGCACCATAATCGAATTGAAAATCGCCAGAAATAGCAGATCTTCTATCCGTATTCACATTAGGGGATTCATCCAAATTTTTAATCTTGTTTACTTGATTCAACAAAAAACCAAACTGTGGACCAAACTCAACATCCAACTTATCGTTTAGCCCAAATTTCCCCAAAATGGGAACTGTAATGTAATTTAACTGCACATTGGTTCTAAAATCATTTTCTTCGCCAGTGGAACCTTCATTTTGAATGGAAGCCAGATCCGTGCTAAACTGGAATCCTTGGGATGAATACAATAACTCTGGTTGCAGCTTAAATTTTTCGGTAAATTCCATTTCTAAGAATATACCCCCGTGACCGGAAAATCGAAATTTAAGCCCATCGGTCAAATCACCAACCACAGAAGAATAATTGAATCCTGCCTTTACCCCAAAACGGGTTTCCTGAGCGGTGCCTGTGTAGCACAGAAAAACAAAAAGAGCCGTTTTCACAACGGCTCTTTTATATGTATGGTTATTAAACACTTATTGTTATAAATCAAAACCTAAATTCACTCCTAATTTCTTAGCAATCAACTTGTTGATTCTCGTTTTAAGTTCAGGAATCCGAACGCTCTGCAGTACATTGTTAGCAAAAGCATACATAAGTAATGCACGAGCTTCTTTTTTAGCAATTCCCCTAGATTGCATATAAAAAAGTGCCTCTTCATCTAATTGACCAATGGTACAACCATGCGAGCATTTTACATCATCCGCAAAAATCTCTAACTGAGGTTTGGTATTAATGGTGGCCTTATCACTTACCAATATATTATTGTTCTGTTGAAAGGCATTTGTCTTTTGGGCAATCTTATCCACAATAATCTTCCCGTTGAATACCCCGGTAGAATTCTCACCATAGATACCCTTATAATCCTGATGACTTTCACAGTTAGGCTCAATATGATGCACCAAGGTATGATGGTCCACATGTTGCTTTTCACCTAAAATCGTAACACCTTTCATGGTAGAGTCCATGTACTCACCGTTCTGATAAAAATTGAGGTTGTTACGAGTAAGTTTTCCGCCAAATGAAAACGTATGAACGTTTACATTACTCTTATCTTTTTGGTTGATGTAGGTGTTGTCTATTAAAGAAGCAGTGCTGGCGTCATTCTGTATCTTGTAATAATCGACTATAGCATTCTTCGCCGCAAAAATTTCAGTAACTGAATTCGTCAATATTTCGTTTGTAGTCAAGCTTTGGTGCCGCTCTATAATCTGAACTTCTGCATTTTCCTCCACGATGACCAAATTTCTAGGCTGCAATAGCAATGAGGCCTCATTTCCTGTAGCAAAGTTCAAGATTTCAACAGGCTTTTTGGGCATCTTGTTCTTTGGAATATAGATATATGCTCCTTCTCTACTAAACGCTGTATTGAGCGTAGT
>JBARUM010000586.1:0-2197 GCA_049645725.1 Maribacter sp. | reverse complement strand
TATCTCGGAAGTCCAAACTTGAACAATACCGCACATAAAACAATTAAGGAACTTATAGTTGAGAACGAAGATTTTATCCTATTAAAAGAAGCGCTGATTCTTACAGATCTTCTCAATCTTCTAGATGAAGAAGGTCCTTATACCGTATTCGCTCCGGCCAATGAGACATTCATCGGATTACTAGGCTATTTTAATAAGGATTTTTCAAATTTGGAAAATCTTACCGGAGAGGCTGAAATTGCTTTACTTCGTGAAGTATTATTATACCATGTTCTTGGGAGTCGTTTGCAGTCCAATGAGTTCGTTTTAGGAAGTATTCCGACCTTGTCCGGCTCCAATACGCTTGCTATGGTGAATCAGGATGATGAAGGTGACCAATTCTCATTAGTCGATGCTTTACATCTGGAAGCTAATTTTGATGTTAAGGATATTCAAGCTAAAAATGGGATAATCCATACGATAGACCGTATCCTAATTCCGGAATCGGCCATAGAAAAACTAGAAAACCAAATTGCAATCGCTGTAGAAATGGCTATGATTGACACAGGCGATTTAAAGATAGCCCTAGATCTATTTAAAATGGTTCAGAACGACCTGGATTTACAGGAATTAGCAAAAAACGAATTCACGTTCTTTCTCCCGTCCGACCAAGCTTTTTTAAATTTATTCAATGACTTGGGTATTGATGCAGTAGCAGGTTTTAACAATGAAGCAGGAAGTCAACTTTTGGCAAAAATCCTGGGCTACCATTTGATTGAAAATAAAAGGTTAAAATTGAGTCAATTAGCAACCGGTCAAAAGTTCACTACGGCCCAAGGTGAGGATTTGGAGGTTGCCATAAGTTCGGACATAGCGCTTATTGATAAAAGTGGTATGCCTTCAAGAATAATCTTGACGAACCAAGAGGTATTTAAAGGGATAATTCACGTCGTAGACAAAGTACTATTGCCAACAGAAGTATTGGATTCCCTTTAAAAGACACTATTAAAATTTTTCAAAAACTCCCAATCCAAATAAAGCAAAATCGTATTTAACGGGATCTGAAGGGTCTAATCGTCGTAAGTTTTTATCAAGCTCGGCAAGAGCTTTTGCATCGTTCTGTTTGCGTTTCAGCAATTTTAGCTTTCGAGCTACATTACCCGAGTGAACATCCAATGGGCAAGAAAGTTTTGCGGGACTAATGTTTTTCCATAATCCAAAATCTACATTGGTATTACTATCTCGTACCATCCACCTCAAAAACATATTAATACGTTTGGCAGCAGACCCTTTTAAAGGGTCTGAAACATGTTTTGTAGTCCTTATTTCATGAGGAAGTTCAAAAAAAAATTCTTTAAATTTTGATATGGTCGGTTGCAGACTACCCTTTGCTTGATGTAAGGTGAAAATATTTTCTAAACCATTGTGGTTACTATATATATTCTTTAAACTTTTTATGAAAAAAGATAAATCATTGGCATTAAAAGTTCTATGCACAAAACCGGTTAAATTATCCAAATCTGTTGCTTTATGGTTTATAACAAAATCATATGGTGCATTATCGAATAGATTCATTAAACTTTTCGAATTATTGATGATACTCTTTCTATTACCCCAAGCTATAGTAGCCGTGAGAAATGCGCTGATTTCTATATCCTCCTTCTTATTAAATAAATGAGGTATTTGCAGGGGGTCGGATTCTAAAAATTTAGGATTGTTATAGGTTATTACCTTATTATCCAAAAAATCCTTCAATTCGGTTTTCGTCATTCCAGTGGTATTTTAAGGATTTTAAGTAGAATCAAAGGCCCTATTAAAACAAAATTATAACAAGCATGAAAAGCCATGGCCCATATTAAACCAAACTTTATCCTTACAAAACCTAATAGACTTCCAACTATAAGTTGTGGAGCTACCAGAATAGGGGAGTGTAAGAGTATTGTTTTGGTAATTTCAAAATTCGTAATATGATAAAACCCAAAAACTAAAGTTAACATATAGAAAATAAAAGGAAAATAAGACTTCTTTTTAAAGCATATCATAGCACCTCTAAATAGCAGTTCCTCTAAAACTGGAGCTGCAATTACGGCCGCGGCAAAAAGAAGAAATAATGGATAGTTTTGAAAAAAATCATCAATAGCATGTTTTCCTAAATCTATTCTGAATATGGTTTCTAACGAACTTATGAGTATTCCTAGAATCATACTAAGGACTACGG
>JBARUM010000585.1:0-5750 GCA_049645725.1 Maribacter sp. | reverse complement strand
TTATTTACTCTTGCATAGAATGATAAACGTTCTGTGTACCATTATATTTTAGTTAAAATATTGATAATGAAATAATTAATAGAATATAATTTTTTTTGTTCGACATTTGCTCGTTAATCTATGTGTAAGTCTACTATAGAATTAAATATTTCTTATTTTTTCTTCTCAAAATTGACATTATAAATTCCTGCAATTACTCTTATGTTACAAGGTATGCATACTGCCAGGAAGTGGATTAAGGATTCCAGTAGCGCAAGTCTCGTATCGGGCATAGTCCTCCAAATTGCTATGGTGCCGGTTTAGACTATGACTAGAACTTCCTATTTTTTGCCACCTTGGTTTAATTCCTTGAAAAAGGTATTTAGAAAAGGGGTGTCGTTCATATGCATAGAAGTCAATATGCAATCTAAATAGATTACTTGCTTCTCAAACATTTCAAATTTTTATGGTAAAGTATAGTAATATAACATTTGGGTAAAGAAACAACAGGTTTTTGTAAATTTAATTTTTAAATATGACTTCAATCAATAAAAAATCCATAGCAGTACTTCCATTCGTCAATATGAGTAACAATATTGAAAACGAATACTTCTGCGATGGTTTAACAGAAGAAATTATTAACGCTTTAGCAAAAATAAAAGACCTCTCTGTAACCTCTCGTACCTCATCATTTTATTTTAAAAACAAAACAGTAACAACTAAAGAGATAAGAGAGAAGTTAAAGGTAGCTACCTTTATTGAAGGCAGTGTAAGGTTAGCCAAATCTAAAATACGGATTACGGTGCAGATGATAGATACGGCGGAAGATTTCCATTTCTGGTCGGAAACATTTGAAAGGTGTTTAGATGATATTTTTGCCGTTCAGGATGAAATAAGCATTTTCATTGCTGAACGCCTACGTGAACATATTGGCCATATTGAGATTCAAGATAAACTAGTAAAACCTATTGATGTACCTGTAAATATTTATAGAGAATATTTGAAAGGGAGGTACTACATTATGAAACTAGATTATAAAAACTCTATAAAGGGTATCAATATCTTAAAAGATGTAATAAATAAATCACCCAATTTTTCAAATCCCTATCTAGATATAAATCTAGCCTATGTTAATATGGGAACCATGGGGCTTTTGCCCGCATATGAAGCATACGAGAAGGCCCAGCCTTATTTGTTAAAGGCATTTGAGCTAGACCCAAACTCATCAAGGTCACAATTGAATTTGGCTTGGATAGAATGTTGGCAGAACTGGAATCTTAAGAAAGCTTACAAACATGCCAATAAGGCTTTGGAGATTCAACAAGCAGACGATATTTACTTAACCATTTCTAATTTTTTGACCGTGGAAGGAAAATTAGATGCAGCACGTAATTATCTTGACAAAGCTTTACAGCTAGACCCCTATGCCGCTATCAACCATCATTATAAGGGTTTTTTATATTACTTACAAGAAGATTACACCACTGCAATACCTTTCTTAAAAAAGGCATTGGAGCTAGACCCAATGTTACCCTTTCCTCCAATTTATATAGGGATTTGTTTATTAATGTCAGGCAAACCAAATGAAGCTTTGACATATTTCGGTTCACTTGAAGGAGTTTCTGTGAAAGACCTCACCAAATTAGGAGGTGAAACCATGTGTTATGCAAAGCTCCATGAAACGGAAAAGTGCAATGATGGATTAAAAGAATTAGAAACCTATTTAACAACAGCACTGGTAGATAAGGCATTTACATTTTTAATATTAGTTAATGCCTTATTAGAAAATAATGAAAAGGTAGTTGATTTAGTAACACAAGCCTACAATAACCGTTTGCCATTAATTTTATTATTAAATCCATCACCAATTCTTAAGCCTGTAAAAAATCATAAAAGGTTTAAAGACATCATGCTAAAAGCTATTCCCGATAATGTAAACTACAAACAGAAAAAGCAGTATAAACAGGCTTTACTAGATTCCAACGAAATCAAAAAGTACAGCAAAGAACTAGAGCAAATTATGATAGACTATAAACTATACTTAAATCCAGATCTATCATTAAAAGATTTAGCCTCTTACTTAGAACTTCCTGCGAACTATGTATCTCAATTATTAAACCTAGGATTTCAAAAAAACTTCTCTGAGTATATCAATACATTTAGAGTAAACGAATTTAAAGAGCGTGTTCTTTTAGAAGAAAACAAAGGACTAACTATTATGGCTGTAGCTTACGATAGTGGTTTTAACTCTAAAACAGTCTTCAACACATTCTTCAAAAAAATAGAAGGCAAAACTCCAAATTCTTTCCTTAAATCAAAAAAAGGGAATTAGTTCGGATTTTAAAAATAGAACTGTATCTACCTACCTTAGGGCTAGTTTTGTTTTGTATTTATGAATTAATTTTTTTTTTGAAATGAAACTTTATATCAAATTATGCTTTGCGGTATTACTATTTTGCGCTTGCAAAGGTCAGATAAATCCTGATATAACAACACAACCAACCTTATCTGATTACAACGTAGGTGAAAAATGGGTATGGAAATATAAAGGAGTAACCACCGAAGGTGAAGTGAGATCAGAAGGGAGAGATACCAGGAAAATAATTGAGGTTAACGGAGAGTTGCATATCACTATTGGTAAAGACACCATTCCTGTGAAGGAAATTGTAAAACCCAACGAAAGTGACACACCAAAGTACGATTGGCCTCTTGAAGTAGGAAAACATTGGGTTTATGAAGAAAACTGGACAAGTGAAGATGGTACAACAGGAAGCCAACGACTAAACGCTGAAATATTATCCTATAAAGAAGAAACAGTAGGAGCAGGAACTTTTATGTCCTATACAATTCACTATAATGGTAAAATCACCAACTCTAGAGGTTATAATGCCATTGTTGATGAAGTTTGGCTTTATGCACCTAAGATTAAAAATTTCATTAAGCTAACTCAAAAACAAGATGATTTTGTGTATAATGAGGAGCTAGTTGAGTACTCCAGTAAATCATCAGAAAGCAATGTCCAATTAGAGAATCAGATTATTGGGAAAGTCAAGTTCAAAGAAGAGCCGGAGAACTTTAGCACCATAGAAGATAAAATGAACAACTACAAAATACCGGTCTTATCTTTAACTGTCATCAACAATGGAGAAATAGAATGGACATATTTATGGGTTAATAGTAGATAAGTCGGACATAGGATTTGCAATCACCCACTATGGTGGTAATGTGGGATATCTAACTGGTATGACCATAGATTTGAATACTGGTAAAGGATTGGTCTATTCAATCAATTCAGATAATAGAGGGGCCTTGGGCAATGAACTATTATTGTCAGCTTCACAACTATACGATTGGAATCACTTTAAACGTGTATCAGTCGATAGAAATCATCTAGATACAGAACAGTTAAAACTTCTTTCGGGCAAATACAAATGGAATAGCCAAGTTGAGCTATCTATAAGTTTTAAAGATGAAGCAAACCAGCTTTCATTGTACTTTCCAAATGGTGATGTATATAGCCTTGTTCCTATGAAAGGTGAAGAATTAAGTTTTATTAATCCAAATACTGGAGTGTCTTTACAATTTTTAAAATCAAGTGATTTTAAATCATTCAATCTATATGGGCAAACGGCAGTTAAACTCAAATAAACTTATAAACTATCTAGAAGATATTTCTAAAAAATACCCTTAAACCTCAATTTTGAAAAAGAAGTTCATATACTTTACTAAAGTCTTTATTGCAATTATTTTGCTTATAATTACAATTGTTATTGTCGCTTACTTGTGGCCAACTTCCAGATTACAACCACCAAAATCTTTCGAAAAAACCATCATTAAAAATATAGGTCTTGTTGATGTTGAAACAGGCGAAATAGCTAAGCATCAGTTTATTTTAATTGAGCACTCTCGTATTACAAAAATTGATAGTACAAGTATCTTAGTTTCTGATGATGCCTTAATAATCGATGGTACTGATAAATACTTAATGCCTGGTTTGTGGGATATGCATACGCATTCCAATCAACATTCAGAATGGTTGCATCATCCCTTGTATATTGCTAACGGTGTCACAGGTGTTAGGGACATGTCAGGGCAATTGAATGAGAAAGACAGTTATTGGGTGGGTAGTAAAGAGCGTTTGCAATGGAACAAAGACCTAGAAAATAATGCCAGAGTCACACCGAGATACGTGTTGCAAAGCAGTTATCAAATGGATGGTGAGAAAGCCATTCCTGAGGATGCACCAAATTTTTTAAACTGCAAAATCCTTCACAGGTAGATTCATTGCTGCAATTTTATAAAAATGAACAAGTAGATTTTATTAAGGTATACCAACAATTACCAAAAGACACCTACAAAGCATTAGCACTAAAACCACCAGGATATGGTCTTCACTTGGCAGGTCATAAACCAATGTTTTTAAGCTTAGAAGAAGCAACGAGATCAGGTCAAAGAAGTTTTGAACATGGACGAATATTCATGTACGAGTGTTTTCCTGAAGCCGATAGTTTAAAGAACCCTAAGAATTGGAAAAAATATTTCTCGAAATCAAAGGCAAAAATCGTGCAACAGTTTGACAGTGTTCAAGCAAAAGCATTAATGTGTTTAATGCAGCAAAAAAACGCCTACTGGACCCCAACCTTACAAACCTTAAAGTTTGAAGCTAATGCACATAAAGAGAACTTTACAAATAATGAAAATTTAAAATATATCACCAAGGTTAGAAAACAACTATGGTGGAAATATGATACGGACCATAACAAAGAGAAAAATCTCAAAAGTGAAGGGACTAGTGTAAGTGTGCAATTTTCTGAAACTTCAAAAAAGCAAGTAGCCATGGCAAATAAAATGGATGTACCCATTATGTCAGGAACAGATGTTAGCGACTCTTATGTGTTTGCAGGTTTTAGTTTGCATGATGAATTATACGAATTAACTTCTTCTGGGTTGACCAACCTTGAAGCTTTACAAAGTGCAACTATGGTTCCAGCCACCTACTCAAAAGCAATTGGGGATTATGGAACTATTGAAATAGGCAAAAAAGCAGACTTGGTTTTACTGGATAAAAATCCTTTACTGGATATAAACAATACAAAAAGTATACATGGGGTGTTGTTGAACGGAGTGTATTATAATAGAGAAAAACTAGTAGAATTAAAACAGTTCACGGCATCGGCAGCTGGTAGTTTTCATTTCAACGTAAAAACAATTTTGAGCTTATTGAACAGTCCGTTAATACGCGTGCAGTTTGTAGATTAATGGATTTTGTTCTGGTTTATAAAGTAGAACTTTTTAGTTCCGAAGTCTATTTAATTTTGTCAAAAATCAAATAGAAATGTATACAAAGGAAACTAAAAAAAGTAAAAAAGGTGCAAAACTGGGAATAGGTATTATACTAGGAACTATTGCTGGCTATGCAACATCAAATATGCAACTGTGGTTTGTTTTAGGGATTGCCATAGGTGCAGCATTAGAATATGGTGCCAAAAAAAATCATAAAATATAAAAATCATTCATTACACATTCCTCTTTTTTGAAGCATTATCTAACAATGCTTGTAACATCAGAAACTAAAATCAAACAATCAAAAAAATGAACAATTATGAAATCAATTAAAATGAAAACAATCAAAAAACAAATCTTATCAAGAATGGCTTGCGTAGCCTTTGCATTAGTGTCAAGTATAACCTATGCACAAAACGCAGATTCTGAAACAACAACAACAACACAGCGGGATGGCTTTATTATTGAATTTTCAGTAGGTGGAGGTC
>JBARUM010000584.1:0-6764 GCA_049645725.1 Maribacter sp. | reverse complement strand
ATATTCAAAGTAGGTCTTTCTTTGTAGTGGAGATGCCCAATTACAAGCTCCCCCTTTTTAAAAATGTGGGTTATACCGTTCTGGAAAAAACCAAAAGTTTTGTATTCGGTGCAGGAAAAATTATTTTGGCAATTTCTATCATTCTCTGGTTCTTGGGCTCTAATGGCTTTTCAGATGATTTTAAGAATGCTGATCAAATCGTGACGGAAAGGGTAGAAAAAAAAGGTTTCAGTAACTATAGCCAAGCATATATAAAAAGCAAACTAGAAGATTTTAAAGAGAACACCAACGTAAGTGTACTGGAGCAGGCAAATGCCCTTAGTTTGGCCGCTCTACAAGATTCTATCGCATTCCAAACCGTGGAGTTGGAAAAACGTGCCCTAAATCAAGAAATAGCAAGCTATAAATTGGAACATTCCTATATGGGTTATATGGGTAAGGCTATTGAACCTATTGTAAGACCGTTAGGTTATGACTGGAAAATAGGTATTGCGGTATTAACCTCTTTTGCCGCTAGGGAGGTTTTTGTGGGTACCCTTGCTACTATATACAGCGTTGGGAACGACGAGGAAGAGACAATTAAATATAGAATGGCGGCAGAGGTGAACCCTATAAATGGTAAACCACTATTTAATCTAGCATCCGGGATATCTTTATTGCTGTTCTACGCTTTTGCCATGCAGTGCATGAGCACACTAGCTGTAGTAAAACGCGAAACCAATTCTTGGAAATGGCCAGCAGGACAGTTGGTTTTCATGAGTCTTTTTGCTTATATTGTAGCTCTAGTAGCATATCAATTCTTAAAATAAAATATGGACATTTTACAACACACCCTAGTTTATATTACGCTATTACTTGCTATCGGGTATATTGTGAAAAAGTTTTTTCTTCCAAAATCCTTGTTCGTCAATAAAAAGGGAAATAAAAAGTCATGCGGACAAGACGATTGTGGTTGTCATTAAGGGTGCCGCTAACTTCTCCAAAAATCAATATTCAAATTAGTTTTCGTAACAATTTCAATCGTAAAGACGTCTTAAAAGAAAAGGTGTACATTTTGGCGTTAAAGAAATAATAAATACCTCCTAATGAAATCAAAAACTGTATGGTTTTGAAAGAAGGTATACCTTAGTTTGTGTTGTTAACCCAGCTTTATGAAAATCAATTTTATTCTTCTTTCACTTTTCCTTTTTGTTTCTCCCGTTTTTTCAGGCATACAGGCACAGGAATTAAGCGCTATGGTATTGGACTCAGCCACCCAAAAACCAATTCCGTATGCCACGGTTTTATTAAAAAACAAAGGGGTAATAACCAACGAGGAAGGAAGGTTTACATTTCTTTTAAATTCTGAAATCACTGAAATTGATTCGTTGAAAGTCTCATGCATTGGTTATGAATCTATTGGAAAACCTTTGAAACAGTTCAATGAAAAGGTAATTTATTTGAGCTCAAAAGCCATAGAACTAAAGGAAGTTATTGTATCAAATAAGAATTATACACCAAAGGAAATTATAGAACTAGTGGAAGAAAACCTTGAAAAGAACTATCAGTATGGCTTTACCAAAAAACGCTTATTTCTCAGGGAATCCTATCAAAATACCATAGAAAAGACAAACTATAGCATAAAAGAGTCCACAATCGAGGCTTTCAACAAGTCATTTTTGGACAGCGTGATAAGAACCGTACCAAAAAAGGATACTTATTATACTGAAAGTCTAGGTGATTTATATGGCAGTGAGGATGATGACGAACAAAAACTAAATCTTATCAAGGCCTCCGAACTTTATGATAAGAGCAACCGTTTGGATTTTGAGAATTTGGAAGAACGATTCAATGAAATTATTAAAAACAATGTGAAGACAGACTCCTACTTTAAGGTGAAATCCGGTCTGTTTGGCACCAAGTTAGACGCAGATGAGGTTTTTGAGACAGATATAGACTCCACGGATGTTAGTGCCTTAAACAAACAACTGGAAGAAAAGAAAAAGGAAAAAGAAAATCGAAAAAAATTCTTTGCTAATTATAAGCGTAGAACCTTGGGTAATTTATATTCCAATCTTCCCATTTTTAAGGATACGGATTATAATGTACTATGGAAACCGGGACGATATGACTTGACTTTGGAAGATTTCACTTACATAGGTGACAAAGCATTGTATGTTATTAGTTTTAGCCCAAAACGATCAGAAGAGTTTAGGGGAAAACTTTATATAGATTCAGATGATTTTGCTTTGGTAAAAATGGAATTTGAAAATATTGAACCACTTAGAAAATTTAAGTTGCTAGGAGTTTCCTTAAATGAATATTTAGCAAAGGGAAGTATTTTATTTGGAAAGGGAAGTGATGGACGATACAATCTAAGATATTATGAAATTATAAAAGGCAATAAAGTAGGTTTTAAACGACCAGTACAGATTATAGAGAAAAATAAAAACGTGAGGGGTAGAAGAAAACAAAACGAACTACATCTAAAAATAGATGCCGCCTTCAGCGGTGTCAACAGATATGAAGTGGTGGTTTTTGATACAGATCCAATAAGCACAGCACAATTTGAAGGCTTCACCGAAAACAACGATGTACTTCCCCTATACATGCCTAATTACGACCCAGAATTCTGGAAAGGTTATACTATTATGGAGCCTAATACGGCTATTAAAGAGTTTACCTCGGAGGTAGCTGAGGAAGAATAGATTTATCAGCTCACATTAAAACTTTACTATACACCACCTTAACATATAAGGGTGACCTTACCATAGATTTAATTTACCGTATTTTGTACTTAAGACTCTAAACCAAGTTTTTGATAAAGAAGTATAGCAACAGTACCCAACCAGCCACCAGAAATAATCCTCCAATAGGAGTAATAGGGCCTAAAAACTTCAATTTCTTCCCTTTGGATGCACTTATACACAATGCATAAATACTAAAAGAGAAAAGGAATGTTCCTATCACAAAACAATAAACCATATACTTCTCTAAAGCGGTATCCAAGTTTAGATTAAAACTGATCATCAAAAGCGTGAGTGCATGATACATTTGATACTTAATTCCAGTTTCAAAACTTGCCATTTGGTCCGGAGTAAATGATTTCTTAAGAGCATGAGCGCCAAAAGCTCCAATAACAATAGCAAAAAGACCTAAAAGTGCTCCTATACACTGTGCCAACAAAACCATATTTATATTTTACGCAAATATAAGATAGTATACAAAAGGGCACCAAATGGGATGGGTTAATTCAAATCTATGGTAAGCTTTGTGTGGGAAGCTATTTTAAAGGAACATTCATCAAATCTTGGCGGCCCAAACATTTTCATTTTACCCTTTGAAAAAGCAACAGTCTCTTTTGGAATACCCATAAAATTAGTATCTAGCTTCTTGTTTCCGTTCTCATCATGGAAAATAGCCACAGCGTATTCACCGCTAGGTAAATCATTGATCTGTACTAGTGTATGCCCTTTTAACGCCTTTTCCGAACCTATTTTAAAAACCTTGTCAAATTTTAAAAAAGAATCTTGGTTCTTATAGACAGCTACGCATACATTACCATTATCAGAGCTTACGCCCTCAATGTCCAAGCTCAGATTATGCTGTCCAAAGCCAAACGAGTAAACGAAAAAAGCTAACATTATAAAAATTAATCTATCCATCTTTATCATATTCCTATTAATTTTATAAGAGTAACTAGAATTTAAGGTAAATAGTATTGGTTGGTTCCATTTGATATGAAATTAGTCTTAATTAGGCACAACTTGTTCCTCTAATTTTTGATGTAAAAGGTTAAAAAGATTTAAAGTCTTAACAGAGTCCTTATGATTTATATAGAGCTTTAGTGAGTCTTTGTAAACTAATTTGATTTTTTGATGCGAAATATTGTCAACAAAGACATATACTTTTTTATCTGTCAACGAATCTTTAAATTCTTGAAAAATTCCTTTCTCTTTTTCCAAAGCAGAGAATCCGTTCAATCTTTGCATTGGTGGAATTCTTTCAATGAACTCCACGCTATCCAATTCTTTATACGGGACATTTACATTATAAAATCCCGATAAAATCCGAACTTGGTCCGGTTTTATTTTAATCCAATTCTTATAATGCATTATCAAAGCGGAAAGACAGACTATTATGGTAATTACCATAAGTAAATTCCAAAACCAATGTCGTTTTTTAACAGCCATATTATTCTACCGGATTTTTATACTTATCCATCCAAGCTAATGTGTGTGCTATTTTAGTAATCAAGTTGCTTG
The DNA here is from genome assembly GCA_049645725.1 of Maribacter sp. GTDB lineage: Bacteria > Bacteroidota > Bacteroidia > Flavobacteriales > Flavobacteriaceae > Maribacter. The sequence continues at coordinate 2,520 of JBARUM010000584.1, read as the reverse complement.
GTCTGTTAGCAATACCATGACCTGCCTCTGGAATTTCTACCAGAACCGTTTCGACTTTCCTAAGTTTTAGAGCGTGATACAATTGTTTGGCCTCACTAGGTGGTGTACGTAAATCATTCATTCCAACCATTACCATGGTAGGGGTCTCTATATTACCAACGAGAGAAAGTGGCGAAAATTTCCAATAGCCCTCAAAATTTTCCCATGGTTGACCGGGGTATCTGGAGTTAGCATATCCAAAGTAGTTGTCCGCCACTAATGTTTTGCTTATCCAATTCATTACTGGTTTTGCTACCACGGCGGCCTCAAACCTATTGTTCTTACCGATCATCCATGCAGACATGATACCACCCGCGCTCCCACCGGTAACAAATAATTGGTCTTCATGTGCTATTCCTTTTGCGATACAATAGTCCACCCCGTCCATAACGTCATTGTAATCTTCACCGGGGTAGTTATTATATAGTAGATTGCCAAACTCTTCTCCATAACTGGTACTACCACGTGGGTTTGGATAAAAAACAATATAACCATTGGCTGCGTAAAGTTGCATTTCCGCTGAGAATCTATCTCCATAATTTAAAATAGGTCCACCGTGATTTTCAACTAAGAATGGATATTTTTTATTTGAGTCATAGGCTGGCGGATATACCACCCATCCCTGAATATCCCGCTGGTCAAAAGTGGACTTGTACCAAACCTCTTCCACGTTTCCCAAATTCTTGTAATCCAACAAGGCCTTGTTCAAGGAGGTTATCTCTGATGAATTTTTTCCTTTCGGTTTTAATATTGCCAATTCTGACGGATACTCAGGTCTGCTCTGTGTAAATGCGATAGTACCTTCCTTGGATACTGAGAAGGAACCTCCGGCATACGGTCTACCAATAGACGTGCCGCCCATATTGTCCGCTAATTTATCAACCTTTCCGCTTAATGAAATATGGGCAACTTTACTATTACCCTTATCATCATAGGAAAAATAGAGCCCATCACTTTTTGAGTTCCATACGATATTGGACACTCCTCTATCCAAGGAATTGGAAATTATTTTTTGATTACTCCCATCATTATTCATGATATGTAGTTTCCTAACTTGATAGGTCTGTACCTTATCTTCAAAACCGATGTAAGCGATGTATTCTCCATTAGGTGAGACCGCTGGGTTTGAATCCGGGCCATTTCTATTGGTAAGTGTTTTTATTGATCCGTCATCAACATTCACAGCATAAACTTCGCTATTCCTAAAATCATATTCCCAATCTACGTTCCTGTTACCTGAAAAGAAGATTTGCTTACCGTCCACACTCCATGAAAGCTTTCCTCTATGGTGATAGTCGCCGGAAGTAATCTGTCTCGCCGCTCCCCCATTAGCAGGGATGGTAAAAATATGATTGAAACCAGGTGCAATATATCCTCTGCCATCAGCTTCATGGTACAATCTATCCGTAATTCTTGGGCTATCTGCCCATTTCGCACCTTTTGGTTTCTTGGGCATCTTAGATAGTACTGGGGCCGCTTTTTCCACATTCATAGAAAAGGCCAATTGCTTCCCGTCGGGAGACCAGGTCAAGGAGCTTGGATTAAATGGTAGTTGTGAAATCTTGGCCATTTTACCGGAATTCATCCAATACATATAAATTTCTGAACCTTCGTCTGTAGTGCTGTTAAAAACTACCCTATCTCCGGAAGGCGACCATGCCGCATTAGATTCACTTACTTCCCTAGAAGTCAATTTTTGATGTTGAGAACCATTCGCTTTAATCATCCAAAGATTTCCTACCGACTTATCCTCCATAATATCAAATCCCATACGGCGATAAACCACCCAATCTCCATTCGGAGAAATTTGAGGGTCCGATACGTACTGCAAATCATACACGTCCAGATAGGAAAAATTAGTTTTTTGGGCATTTGAAACCTGTGATAATAATGTCAAGGCAAATAGAAAAATATAGTTTCTCACGATAGTCGTTTTTATTCTTTTAAAAGTAATTGAAAACATTAGAGCTTCAAAGGGTTATTTTAAAAGTTAGTGTTGATTCAGAAATACGGAAGATTGAAACAATATTTCTAATTTTCTTATCTTTTAATTATTGATGCATTGTACTTAAACTCATTTTCAAAGTAATTTCTTTCCTTATTTTGGTCGAATATGCAATCTCCAAAAAATAATTGTTGTAATACATTAATGAAATTGTTAAATCTAATTCCGTCAATAACGCACTAAACTCTAAAAACACACTATTATGGAATAGTTTAATAGATATTGAGGAGAAAACTAGCAAGCACCCCCACCTCACTGGGAGGATTTTGGTTTTAAGGAAAATAGTATGCAAGCTTTAAAATTCCAATGGCCGCTGTTTTTGAAAGTCTTCCTCAGTAATTTTATTTCCATTAATAATAGTGGTATCCCAATCTTGGATAATTTTCCAATGACCAGCTATTTTTTGAATGACTATATGAAACTGTCCGTAATTATATGTCGATTCCTTTCCTATATATACCGTTTCTATTCTATAA
>JBARUM010000583.1:0-1647 GCA_049645725.1 Maribacter sp. | reverse complement strand
TTTTTGAAGTTAAAGGTGCCAATAATGATGGAGTTTGGCAAGATACCGCTTCAACCTTGAAAATAAAAGTAAAACCGGCTCCTTGGAAAAGTGCTTGGGCCTATTTGGTTTATAGTCTATTGACTTTATCTGGCTTGTACACCCTTTACACCATTATAAAATCAAAGGCAAAACTTAAACAGGATTTACGTTGGGAACAATTGGAAAATGAAAGAAAAGAGGAGATTCATCAGGCCAAATTAGAATTTTTTACCAATATTTCTCACGACCTTAGAACACCATTGACCCTCATCTTGGGGCCTTTACAGCAACTACTTGGTGAATATAAAGGTAGTAGTCTAATGTATAAAAAGCTGTTGACCATAGAAAGTAGTGCTAAGCATTTACTGCAACTTATTAATAGACTTATGGACTTCAGAAAATTAGAAAACCGTCAATCTAAACTACAGGCGGCAAAGGGCAATATGGTAAAGTTTTTAAAGGAAATTTATCTGTCATTTACAGAGTTGGCCAAAGTGAAAGGATATACATACACCTTTGAAAGTTCGCAGGATAGCATTGCGGTTTTCTATGACAGGTCCAAACTAGAACAGGTTTTTTACAATTTGATTTCCAACGCTTTTAAGTATACTCCCAGTGGTGGAAATATAACAATTAAAATATGGCAGGAGGCAAACAAAGTTTATGTATCGGTTGAAGACTCAGGAATCGGTATTAAAAAGAAACATATAGATAAAGTCTTCGACCGTTTTTTCGAAATCCCGAACGTGAACAATATCAAAAATAGAAATAATAACGGCACAGGCATTGGACTTTCTATCGCAAAAAGTATCGTAGAACTTCATAGTGGTACCGTTAGCGTTTCCAGTCAAGGACATAAAGGATCAAAATTCGAGGTAATTTTACCCCTAGGAAAGAAGCATCTTAAAGAAACAGAAATTATCGATGGTTTCAAATTTAGCGACGATATAGATCAGTATACCTCTGAAGTGACCGAAAAGGAAGAGTTCCTTGACGATTTACAGAGAGATAAAGATTTGCAGGTCGTGCTTATTGTAGAAGATAACAAAGAGCTAAGGTCGTTTATTAAAACCCTATTAAGAAAGGAATATTCTATTTTGGAAGCTGAAAACGGCAAGCAAGGTTTGAAAAAGGCCCTTAAATATATTCCAGATTTAATCATTAGCGATGTAATGATGCCTAAAATGGCGGGGACAGAATTGTGCGCACAAATAAAACTGAATCTTAGAACAAGCCATATTCCGGTTATCTTACTTACGGCTCGCACTTCTTTAATCTATAAGTTCAAAGGTCTGGAAAGTGGTGCGGACGATTATATTAGCAAACCATTCAATGTTAAAGAATTTAAGCTTAGGGTCAGAAATTTATTGGACTCCGCCCAACGCCTAAAGGAAAAATTTTCTAGTGAAACTATTTTATCAGCGGAGGAACTTACCGCCACCCCATTGGATGAAAAGCTACTGAAAAAGGCGATAAAGGTCGTAGAGCAAAACATTTCAAATGAAAATTTTGACGTTTCAAATTTTTCCCAAGATCTTGGTGTTAGTCGTACTATATTATTTTCAAAAATAAAAGCATGGACCAACTTTACACCAAATGGGTTCGTAAATGAAATGCGCTTAAAGC
>JBARUM010000582.1:0-2630 GCA_049645725.1 Maribacter sp. | reverse complement strand
CCGCTTCCACTTACTTCCCCATGATCATAAGATTCTGGTGATAACAAGCTGGTTCTCCACAACCCATCCTCTGGCTGAATGTCTTTTATTTTGGCCGCCATCTCTTTGTACAACTTGACATAAAAATCACGATGTTCATACTCTTTTGGCATGTCCTCTAAAATAAGTGCTAAACCTCCTAGAACCCATCCATTGCCGCGTGACCAAAATATTTTATTTCCGTTCTTTTCTTTCCTTTCCGTTGGTTCCCCTTTCCACAGAAAGCGTTGGTCCCTGGCGAAAAGGTGCTCTTCTTGGTCGTATAGCAACGTATATGTTTCCAAGTATAATCGGTGCATATCATCCAAATATGCAGTATCATTTTTCAAATCCGAATATAAGGTAAGAACCGGAGGCGCCATAAAAAGCGCGTCACACCACCACCATAGAATCTCTATCTCATCTTTTATAATATTTCCGCTCCATTTATGGGGCTTGTTTAAATGGTCTTGAATAAAATCTTCTGTCGGCTTCAGGTCCACTTCGGTTTCACCTATGGAGTTCAAATACAGATATGGATAAGAAATAGCAACATCATCTGCATGAAAATAACGGTCCCAGGTCTGCCATTTATTCCGTTTTCCCATTTCAGTTAGGGCATTTAAAAATTCCTTGTCTTGGGTAGCTTGGTGAGCTTTTGCAACCCCTGTGTAATAAGCCCCATTGGTCCAATCTGTTGGTGCTTTCGCTTGGATAGGGTTCGCTTCTTGCCACTGTAAAGCCTTTACCATTTTGTTTTCTATCGTAGTATTTTCAATACCATTGGTAGACTTACAGGATTCAAAAGCATTTATGAATGGAATGAAAACAAGTATTAAAAGATATTTTTTCATCAGATAGGATTGTGTTTAGTTTTAGTTCATCAGTATCTACATGTTGATGGAACATTAAAAGACTTAAATTAAGTATTCAAAATTCTTGAAATCAAAATACGAAACACCCTTTTTTCAGTATCCTGTAGTATCATGTTTGGCTTATATTCGGTCGTGAATGAACAAAATTCAATCCACATGATAAAAAGCCAATTTATTTTCCTTGTTCAACGGAAGGAGTAAAGCATTTTTATCTTGAATGTACCAGATATCCGCAGCACCCTGTTCTGTATCCAATAGCTCTTCTGAAGAACCGTCCTTATTCACTTTAAATAGCTTTCCTTGTTTCCAATCCGTAACGAAGTAGCTACTGCCATCAAAGGCTTGAATACCGTCTAAATTACCCAATGGTTCTGTTGTGATGGTAACCAATTCTTGTGTTTTCAGGTTCATTTTATGCAATTTTCCAATACCTGCATTCAGCGCTTGACCATCCGTAAAATACCCCCAACCGCCTATAATTAGTTCATCGCCATCCACTAAAAGACCATTGGCACTTTCAATATCGGGGGAAGTAAACCACTCCCTAAAGTTTTTCTCGGTATCAAGTTTATAGATGGATGACGCATGCATATCGGACACATACACATTGCCAGCTTCATCCGCAGTAACATCGTTAAAATACCTCACATTTTCAGCAGTGTAGGTATTGGAAATAGTTCCGGTTTCCAAATCGATCTCTATCAGTTCCAAAAGGTCGCCAACATACAATAAGTCTCCCACTATGGCCATTCCCTTGGGTTCGTTCAACCCTAGTGTGAACGAAGGGTTCAATATCTCTCCCGTTGCTGAAAGCATGGCAATGGAACCATCACCCGGTTCTTCCCCGTTCTGTATGGATACGTATAGCACATTTCGTTTTTCATCCAAAATAACGGACTCCAAACGGGGTAAATCATTTGTCTCGCTGATCAAAGTGAGCGTGGTTTTGGGGTTTTCCATTTCTGAAATGGCTTTAGTTTCCGATAAAGTTTTGTTCTTTTTATTCCCACAAGAACCTAAAAACAAGCAGGCTAATACTGCGATGGTATAATTTTTCATGTTGTTCGTTCTATTTGATTTACCACTATTTAGGTGCATTTAAGTTGATTTTACGTCCGATAGGCGAACTTGAAGTTTACCAGAACTATTTTGAATATCGGATACGGGAATTTCTATTTCAATCCTTTTCAAGTTTTTTATTTTCTTGTCGATTTCCAATGGTGGTGGATCAAGTGAGATGACATTCATTTTCATTTTAGTAGGCATAAGTACATCCAAATACAACGTCTTGCCGTCTTGGGTCAAAACAGCACCATTATCAGTTTTCGCAACTTCTGCCACGGTCATCAACTGCCACGTAATGGTTTTGGTAGATTCATTGATGTTGTAATGGTCCTCAATAAGCAGAGAACTGTTACTTTCCTTTCGGAACTTTCGCGTTAGTGAAGTGACATTCCCAGCATACAGTTCGGTCATATCCAATGTAGTTTCAGGGAGCGGAGTCTCCTTAAAATCAGTAACTGAAACGTTTCCTTTTACATTGAATAGCTGATTATTGACAGTAATGGTGCTATGCCCAAAATTATTCTTGGTCAATAAGGTCCATCGTTCGCTATCTTGTTTACTATTGCTTAATTGAAAACCGATTTTGTTAAGTTCATAATAACTTTGATTCCCGGGATCTACCACCCAACGCACCCCATTGAGTTCGAATACAAAGGTACCCGCATCCATATT
>JBARUM010000581.1:0-2298 GCA_049645725.1 Maribacter sp. | reverse complement strand
CTTTAAGTCTTTCAAAGGGATTTTTCGTTTCGCTATGGGAACGGCATTGTATTTCTTGGCAAGCGCATTATACTTTTTAATTTCTGATTGTTCCGTCACCGTTTCAATTTGGTTACCAGAGTAGGCCGGTTCCGGACCAAGAACATCTATTTGAGCTACGCCGTATTGCATCAGAATTTGGTCTACCTCTTCAATAATTTTATTCGGGGTATTGGAGGTTACATTTATAATGGCTTTAACGTGTTGTTCTCTCTGTTCCTTGGAAAGTTTACTGTTCAGCTCTAAGAGATAGGTTTTTAAATTTTCAAGAGTTATTAATTCTTTATTCTGTAAAAACAAATTCCCTTCACCATCAATTCGTAATTCAATAGTTTCTACAAGTAAGGTTATTTCCTGTACAACAGGATCAACTTGTTCTCTTTCTATTACTTTTCTTTCACTAAATCCGAATAGAAGCAGGGCGATTAGCGGCAGAAGAAGAAAGCTTCTTACCAGAATGGATTTTTTTGATGTTCTTTTTTTCATGATTGTAAAACGTTTTTTGATTGATGAATAATTAATGGCATTTGCCATGCCAGTGGACTGATTATTATAACGACTTTCCCGTGATAAGTAAGAAAGCAGTGTGTTTTGATAATTGGAAGTACTTTTTTCACTTTTTAAAACGGCACTATCAGCCAAAAACTCATGATTTAGTTTTATGCTCTTTTTAAATAGATAAACCAGAGGATTAAACCAGAACACCACTTGTAACAATTCTATGAACAGAACATCCAGGCTATGATATTGTTTGGCATGGGTCTCCTCATGAGTGAGCACGGATTTGGGAATTTTGTCTTCCTCAAACTTATTCTTGTTCAAGAAAATGTAGCTAAAAAATGTATGTGGAGGCAGACTTTCTTTTAATAAAACCTTAATGTTGAAGTTTTGTTTTAGTTTAGGATTGACTCTTATTCTATTTATAATTTGGAATAGATGTTTTAAGAACCGAAATCCGAAACCTGCTAACCCAATAAAATAGATGGTCCATAAAAGTTGTGGCCAATTAATGACATCCATGTCCGTAGGTTGCGATGATAGTTCTGTCGTTTGTGTATCGGGGTAAAAGAAGTTGGTCGGACTAGATACAACAGTAGGTTCAACGTATTCAACAAAAACAAGACTAGGGATAATAAAGGATAGGAGTAACGCACTTAGTAGAAAAAACCGCTTAAATACGTGCATGTTCTCCTTCTCCAGTAATAGCTTGTAAAAGAGAAGTAGAACTGCCATGCAAACTCCGGATTTTAATAGATATTCCAACATAATTACTTCTTTTTGATTTCGCTGTCTATTAGCTTTTTTAATTCCTCTAGCTCTGTTTTGCTAAGGTTGGTTTCTTGGGTGAAGAAAGATGCAAACTGTCCTGGGCTATCATTAAAAAAATTTTTAATGAGTCCGTTTACGTGTTTGGAGAAATAGTCTTTCTTCTTCACTAGTGGATAATACTCCCTGCTTCTACCATAACTTTTGTAGGCTACAAAACCTTTATCGGTCATGCGCTTTAATAGGGTGGCAATTGTCGTAGTTGCGGGCTTTGGCTCAGGATAGGTGTCTAATAAATCTTTCATAAAAGCCTTTTTTTGCTTCCAGATAATGTTCATTAGCTCCTCTTCGGTTTTTGATAATTGCATGGATACAATATTAGATTTAACTCTACAAACATAGAATAAAATTTTTAATTCTACAAGTGTAGAGCAAATTTTTCAGGCTTAGTTCCTTAAAACAGCATACTTCCTATTTTAAAATCCTAAGTTTGTTTTTTGTAAATAGGAGTGTTATGAGTGTACTGGAAGAGCTTAAGAAAAGGAGTAATGAGGTCTGTGAACTATGCGGGTCTAAGGATAGTTTAGACCTGTATGAGGTGCCTCCTGTATCTGTTGGAGGTGTTGATGGCTCTATCTTGGTTTGTGAAGTGTGTAAAGGACAAATTGAAAACCCAGATACCACCAACCCTAACCATTGGCGTTGTTTAAACGATAGTATGTGGAGTCAGTATGATGCGGTAAAGGTAGTGGCTTGGCGCATGCTTCAACGATTGAAAAAAACAGAGAATTGGCCGAAAGACCTTTTAGATATGATGTATCTGGAAGATGAAACTTTGAGCTGGGCCAAAGCCACCGGGGAGGGACTTGCCGAAAGTGAAAAAATCATTCATAGAGATGTGAATGGGGTTATTTTAGAAAATGGTGATAGTGTGGTTTTGATAAAAGATCTAAAAATAAAAGGTTCTAGTCAAGTGGCCAAACAAGGTACGGC
>JBARUM010000580.1:0-1959 GCA_049645725.1 Maribacter sp. | reverse complement strand
ACACACTGAAGAGCTCGTAGACCACTACTGGGGCAGTATAAATTATGTATTCAGCTTAATTAAGGCGTCGGAGATAAAAGCGGGTCTTATCCTTTCTTTCTATGGTATTTTACTAAATATAGCTTATCAAAACATTGCCATGGTATTAGAGGACCAGGTTAGCAATGTTTTCATATTTGTTCTTTTAGGCGGATGGATGATTTGCACTATTATTTCAATATATTTTAGTGTAAGGTGCTTTATCCCTAAAATTGAAGCGCAATATGACCCTAATATTTTCTTTTTTGGAGATATCATCTCAAAATTTGGAACTATCAGAGAGTTTTCACAAACTTTCTATAACATCAGTCTTAAAGAAAAAGAGCTTTTTGATCAATTAGGCCAACAAATTTTTATTATTTCAAAAATTTCAGCTTATAAGTTTAAATGTGTCAACTTGGCCATTCGTTTTCTGGCTGCCGGACTTTTTGCTCTTTTAGGAGCAAGTATCGTGTATACCCTACTTAAGTTTGTGTTTACTTAAAATGATGAGCAAGTCTTTTGGATTAAATTCTACTAGGGTATAAATTGTATTGAACTTGTCGAAAAACTACTCCCGGTGAGAAATGACCTTTTTTGGTTATAAAAAAATGAACATAAATCTTCAAATCTTGTTTCAATTTTTTTTCTTGTTTAATTTGTCTACATGAAGAAACAACTATTTATTTATGGTAGTGGCAGACATACGCTTCCCTTTTTGAACTATATGGCCGAAGCCACTGGAAAAAACAAACCTAATATATGTTTCATTCCTACTGCAAGTGGCGACGATGAGGGTTATATAGGAAGATTTCATGAAGTTTGCAACCAACTAAATGTAAACCCTTACGTGCTTAAAGTTTGGGTGAATTCTTACGATGACAAAGAAACATTTGATGCCAAGATTGGCAAAATGGATGCTATTGTCGTAGGAGGCGGCAACACCCTGAATATGTTGGCTATTTGGAAGGCGCAAGGTATTGATACTGCACTAAAAATAGCTTATGAAAATGGTGTTGTAATGGGAGGTGGTAGTGCCGGTTCGCTATGTTGGTTCAACGGAGGTACAACCGATTCAAGACCTGCCGAACTGAGTATAGTGGAAGGAATGAGGTTTATAAACAAGAGTCATTGTCCACATTATAACTCGGAAAAATCCAGACGCCCTTTGTACCATTCTAATATTCTAAAAGGGGATTTAACTGATGGCTATGCTTGCGATGACCGGTCTGCTATTCATTTTATCAATGAAAAAGTTTTCAAATCTGTATCGCTAGACGCGAATAATAATTCCTATTATGTACATAAAAAGAATGGTCAAATTATGGAAAACCTAATTCGGGGAGAGATTATTAGCTAATTTTAGAAGAAGGTCAAGTTCGTTCGTATTCAATTGATTATCTTCAAGGGTTACCAATAATCAATTCAGCCATGAAAATCTATTCTACTTTATTCGCACTAGTGAGTCTGTGCACGGTATATGCACAAACTGACATTGAAAAAACGAAAGAAACTGTTAGTAAATCAACCATAGAAGGTCATATCTATTTTCTTGCTGACGATTTCTTAAAAGGAAGGGCAACAGGCACGCTAAAGACTACTTCCTGCCCAAGAACACAGAACTACTTATATCATTTAAATCATAATTAATTTTTATCTAAATTATTAAAAGTATAAATAATAATATATAGGTTTTTGTTGCTAAATTTAAATTAAAGAATGTGAGTATTCATGTAAAGTGACTACAGTATGAAAAAGATAAATTTTACACAGCTATCGAAAACATCAATAAATCGCGAATTATTTAATTATTGTCCAAGTAGTGTGACCGCTATTAAATTTCGTATGAAAATAGATACGCTTTCAGAACTTCATGATCAACTTCGGCATCACGAATACAAGGAACCATCTTCTCCCCTTGTTGAGTGTAAGTCCTAATTC
>JBARUM010000579.1:0-1555 GCA_049645725.1 Maribacter sp. | reverse complement strand
GTATTTATGTGATGTTTTACAAAGTCAGCGAGAAAAAGCTCTGGAAAATTTTTCAAAAGTCATAGATTATAAACCAAATCTTGAAAATGATATTAGAAAAGTGTTAGCAGATAAAAATTTAGATGCGGTTATTATGGCAACTCCGGATCATTGGCACACTCCCGGAGCGTGTATGGCAATGCAAGCAGGCAAGCACGTCTATCTTGAAAAACCTTGTAGTCACAATCCGCATGAAAATGAGCTGGTTGTTGCGTTTCAAAAGAAGTATAACAAAGTTGTGCAAATGGGAAATCAACAACGATCTTCTAATGAATCTATCGAAATAATTAATTATATCCATAACGGAATTATTGGCAAAGCCTACAAAGCCATTGCTTTTTATACCAATTCTCGAGGAGAAGTTCCTCTTCCTGTAAAAGCTGCTCCGCCACAAGGTTTAGATTGGGATCTATTTCAAGGACCTTCGCCGAGAAAAGAATATATGCACGATACTTGGGACTATAATTGGCACTGGTACGGTTGGGATTTTGGTACTGCCGAAATGGGAAATAATGCCACACATGAATTAGATATTGCGCGATGGGCGCTTGAAGTGGAATATCCGGAACACGTAAATGTTTTTTCAGGTAAATTTCAATATCCGAATGATGGGTGGACGATGTATGATACTATGGAAGCAAATTTTCATTTTGGAGATAATAAATTAATTCAGTGGGATGGTCAAAGCAGAAATGGGTATGACAAATACGGCAAAGGCAGAGGGACATTAATTTATGGCTCAGAAGGTTCTGTGATGATAGATCGAGAAGGTTATACTTTATACGATTTAAAAGGAAAAATAATTAAAGAAAATATTCCTTCAAAAGGTTCTGAGGGTGGCGTTGCACTTGGTGGTGGTGGCGATTTATCAACCTTGCACGTTACTAATTTTTTAGATACTATTCGAGGGACATCAAAATTAACTTCTCCAATTGAAGAAGGAGCAATAAGTCAAATGTTAACGCATTATGCTAATATTTCATCGAGAATAGGAAAATATTTTAAAGTAGATTCCAGAAATGGAAAAATTGAAGATCAAGATGCGATGAAACTTTGGAGAAGAGAATATGAAAAAGGTTGGGAACCAAAATTATAAGTTCTAAAAAGCTATGAAACGAAGAGATTTTATTGTGAAAAGTGGCATTGTATCGACGGGAATTTTAACAAGCTCGGCAGTAAGTGCTGTTTCGTGTAGTTTTATGCCAAGTGATACCATAAATATTGGTGTAATAGGAACAGGTGATCGTGGGACCGGTTTGACTCCGTTTTTGAATGAAATTGAAGGAATAAACGTTTCTGCATGTTGTGATGTGTTACCATTTCGTTTGGAAAACGGATTGAAAGCTGCAGGAAACGGGGCAATAGGTTATACGAATTACCGTGAATTGTTAGCCAATAAAGATATCGATGCAGTATTAGTTACGACTCCTTTTAGTATGCATTCACAAATTGCCAGCGATGCTATTGATGCCGGTAAGCATGTGTATTGTGAAAAAACCATGGCAAAAGATTTTTC
>JBARUM010000578.1:0-8747 GCA_049645725.1 Maribacter sp. | reverse complement strand
GGAATCTATTGTATGGACTTTACCATCGTATTCAATAAATCCCTTTATTCCGCTTTGAGGGAACAGCTGTACCACTTCCACATCAAGGGCATGGGCAATGTCTTTTAAACTTTTCAACGTGGGATTACCGTTTATGGTACGGCTTAGTGTTTCCGGTGTTATATCCAATTTGGCGGCCAAATCAATTTGGGTAATTCCTTTAGCTGACAACAAGGCTTTCACTTTTTTCTTAATCATTATGATGATTTATATTTCAAATATACATTAAATTACAATTATCCATATCATAAATAGAATTTAATGTTAATAACTATTTGCATAGCTTAGATTTTATACTATCTTTGAAGTTAATAATTAACATTAAAATATCAATTATGGTAGTAAAAGAAAAAAATAATTTGGTTAAACGTAATATTTTGGAGAGGGTAGACGCTTCCAAATATCTAGTATTGGATATGGAAGAAATACCATACTCAATAGAAATAGATCGTTTTGGTTGGGCCATCGAACTTTTGAAAATCAAAAGATATTGCATTGGCCTTAACAGATTTTTTAAGGAAAACGGTTCTAATAAAGTATTGGCATTTGATATCTTGGATGAATGTACTGATTGTTTATTTAAGAATGTGGTACCTGATAGATTACTTAGCATTAAGTATTATGAGTTCAGAACCGAGGTTCATACCCTCTTTGAAGATAGCTACTACATTTTTAAAAAGAGTATTTCCGTTCCCTGGGAATTGGATTTATATTTATTGGGATTGGGTATTGATACCGAATATGAGGATATACCCGAAAAATTACAATGGGAATTTGACAGCCTCCAGTATGATTATACCAAAGGAGCATTGGACTTTGCCGGGCTCTATTGTAAGGTTAAAGATGCTATCAAGAAATTAAAGGACGGGGATATTTAGTTAGAAAAAGGGTCAATCGTACAATAATCGTACAAAATACAATAAAAAACCCCGTAATGTCAATGATTACGGGGTTAATTGTACTCGAGGCGGGACTTGAACCCGCACGACCAGATGGTCACAGGATTTTAAGTCCGGCGTGTCTACCAATTCCACCACTCGAGCCTGTACTGTCCGTTCGACTGTACTAGAAAGACACTTTTAAAAGTGAACTTCTGAGCGAAAAACGGGATTCGAACCCGCGACCTCCACCTTGGCAAGGTGGCGCTCTACCAGCTGAGCTATTTTCGCGTATTTAAGAACGTACATCTCTTAAAAGATGCGGACGCAAATTTAATACAATTCTGTAAAAACCAAAGTAAATTTGGGCAAAAGAAATAAAATAAGTCAAGAGGTCGCTTTCTTGTTCTTAGTAAGTAATCGCTTTATTTCATTAAGCTTCATTAGTGCCTCTACAGGGGTGAGCGTATTTATATCTAAATGAAGTATTTCCTGTTTAATTTCTACTAATAAAGGGTCGTCCAAATTGAAAAAACTCAGCTGCATTTCGTTTTGGGCGGATTGTAACTTATCTGTTAGCTCTTCGTTGGAGTGTGACTTTTCAAGCTTTTTGAGGATTTTATTGGCTTTTTGGATGACCTGTTGCGGCATCCCGGCCATTTTCGCCACATGAATACCAAAGCTATGTTCGCTACCTCCTGGGGTAAGTTTTCTAAGGAACAAAACGTTATCCTTAATTTCTTTAATGGAAACGTTGTAATTTTTGATACGCTCAAAAGAGGTGGACATCTCGTTCAACTCATGATAATGCGTGGCAAATAGCGTTTTTGCTCTGGCTGGATGTTCATGTAAATATTCGGAAATGGCCCATGCAATTGAAATGCCATCGTAGGTGCTGGTTCCACGACCAATTTCATCTAAAAGAACTAAACTGCGCTCGGAAAGGTTATTTAATATGGAGGCGGTTTCGTTCATTTCTACCATGAAGGTAGATTCTCCCATGGAGATGTTATCACTAGCGCCTACACGCGTAAATATCTTATCCACATACCCAATTTTGGCCGACTCGGCAGGCACAAAGCTCCCCATTTGAGCTAACAGCACAATAAGGGCTGTTTGTCTTAATATGGCCGATTTACCACTCATATTTGGTCCGGTAATCATGATAAGTTGCTGTTCATTCCTGTCCAAGAGAACGTCATTGGCAATATAGACTTCTCCCAGAGGCAACTGCTTTTCAATAACCGGGTGCCTACCGTTTCTGATATCAATATCCGTAGAATCATTAATTTCTGGGGCCACGTAGTTGTTTTCCTTTGCAAGTTGGGTAAAGCCACAAAGACAGTCCAGTTGGGCTATGAGCTGCGCATTTTGTTGTACGGGTGAAATGTATTCCTGCATCCAGACGACTAATTGTGAAAAAAGCTGTTGTTCTAAATTAGCAATACGGTCTTCTGCGCCTAAAATCTTTGCCTCATATTCCTTTAATTCCTCGGTAATGTATCGTTCTGCATTAACCAAAGTTTGTTTTCGTATCCAGCTTTCTGGAACCTTGTCCTTATGGGTGTTTCTAACTTCTATATAGTAACCAAAGACATTGTTGGAGGCTATTTTTAATGAGGTAATCCCCGTTGCCGCGGTTTCTCTGGTAAGCATTTGGTCCAGATAGTTCTTTCCGGAGGTGGCTAGTCCCCTAAGTTCGTCCAACTCGCTGGAAAAACCCTCGGCTATGGTATTTCCTTTAAGAACGTTTACAGGCGCTTCTTCGCTGAGCATCTCCTTGATTTTACTTCTGAGTACATCACAGGACTGGAGCTGGTCTCCGATTAAGGTTAGTGACTCATTTTTAGAATTAGAGGCCAATTGTTTTATAGGGACAATGGCTTCCATGGAGTTTTTAAGTTGAATGACTTCCTTTGGATTTACCTTGCCGGTAGACACTTTGGAAATAAGTCGCTCCAAATCCCCCATTTGCTTAATATTCGTCTGAAGTTTTTCAAGAAGCGTTTCACTTTCTATTAAATGGCTTATTACTTGATGCCGATTCCTGATTTTTTGAATGTTCTTTAACGGCAAGGCCAACCACCGTTTGATCATTCTCCCGCCCATAGGAGAAATCGTCCTATCTATAACGTCTAACAAGGTTACGGCATTAGCATTGGTAGAATGATACAATTCTAGGTTCTGAATGGTAAACCTGTCCATCCAGATATATTCGTCCTCCGCGATACGCTGTAAAGTGCTGATATGCTGTAATTGCCTATGCTGTGTTTCGGATAGATAATGAAGCACTACCCCGGAAGCAATAACGCCTTCCCTTAAGTGGTCTACACCAAAACCTTTAAGGGTATTCGTTTTAAAATGATTGGTGAGATTTTCAAGGGCATAATCTTCTTGAAACACCCAATCTTCCATATAAAAAGTATGAAATGTAGCCCCGAAAACTTCAGCGAATTCTTTCTTATGGGCTTTGGAAATGAGAATTTCGTTGGGTGCAAAATTCTGCAGTAATTTATCAATTTGCTCTTCGTTACCTTCAGAGGTTAAGAATTCTCCAGTGGATATATCCACAAAGGCCACACCTAGTTTTTTTCTCCCAAAGTGAACGGCACATAAGAAGTTGTTGCTTTTGGCATTTAGAATGTCATCGTTCATGGCAACCCCGGGTGTAACCAATTCGGTTACTCCTCGCTTAACGATAGTTTTCGTTTGTTTAGGGTCTTCCAACTGATCGCAGATGGCAACGCGTTGCCCCGCCTTAACCAGTTTAGGTAAATAAGTATTTAAGGAGTGGTGCGGAAAACCGGCCAATTCTGTCCTATCGCCACCATTATTTCTATGGGTGAGGATGATACCAAGAATTTTTGAGGCTTTTACGGCATCCTCCCCAAAGGTCTCGTAAAAATCGCCTACCCGAAACAACAATAACGCATCAGGATATTTAGTCTTGATGGTATTGTATTGTTTCATTAAAGGAGTTACCTTTTTTGATTTTGTTTTTTCCGCCACTTCTCTTTATCTACTTATTTTTGTCGATTATAACGAATATATGGTATTACGAATGTCGTTGAAATTTTTGTTGATATTTAAGGTAGATAGTTGAAAAGTATTGAAATGAGAAAGCTGAAAAATGAGGAATTGG
This sequence comes from Maribacter sp., assembly GCA_049645725.1. GTDB lineage: Bacteria > Bacteroidota > Bacteroidia > Flavobacteriales > Flavobacteriaceae > Maribacter. The sequence continues at coordinate 4,688 of JBARUM010000578.1, read as the reverse complement.
AGAGATTGGATATATCGGAATTTAAGAACTCCGAGAAAACTCCTCTTATTATAGTCTTGGATAATGTAAGAAGCCTCAATAATATTGGTTCTGTTTTTAGAACTGCCGATGCTTTTCTTATAAAGAAGATATACCTCTGTGGTATTACGGCTAGCCCACCACATAAGGATATCCGCAAGACCGCGCTAGGAGCTACTGAGAGTGTGGACTGGGAATATACCGACAATACGATGGAACTTGTGGAACGGCTAAAGTCCCAAGGAAATATAATAATTGCTATTGAACAGGCAGTAGGTGCTACTATGCTGAATGATTTTAAACCTAAAAAAGATAAGACGCATGTGGTGATTTTTGGGAATGAAGTTAAAGGCGTAGATCAAAAAGTGGTTTCTCAGTGTGATCAGGTTTTGGAAATTCCTCAATTTGGTACAAAGCACTCCCTAAATATCGCAGTTAGCGTAGGGGTTGTAATATGGGATATATGGTCAAAAATTGAAACATGAAAAAACCCAGTAGAGACTGGGTTTTTTAGTAAAGCTTGAGTTAGTTAGTTCCTAATAAGGATATACAATAACGTAAATACATTTGGTCTGTGCAAGAAAATTGCCAAAATTGTGTTAATCCTATTTTGTTAAAGTAAAGTCTTGAATGTACTCCAAGACCATTTCATAGTCACTTTCATTAGTGATAAAATCCAACTTAGAGACATCAATAACTAGTTGATTTTCTTTAGGGTAGGTCTTCAAAAAATCTAGATAGCCTCGGTTAATTTTTTCCAAATACTGGGTGTCTATATTCTGTTCATAGTCCCTTCCTCTCTTCTTTATTTGTTCCAAGAGCCTAGCCGTAGTCTGATACAAATAAACGTAAATCTTTGGTTTTTTAATCTCCTTGTACATAAAATTGAAGATTTTTCTATAGAGCTCAAATTCTTCTTTTTGAAGAGTCACTTTGGCGAAGATTAAAGATTTAAAAATATCATAATCACTGATCATGAAACTTTTAAATAAATCGAATTGACTTGTGTCGTCCGAAAATTGCTGATATCTATCTGCCAAGAAAGACATTTCCAGAGGAAAGGCATAGCGAGCTTTATCTTCATAAAAACTTGGTAAAAAAGGATTTTCGGCAAAACGTTCCAATATTAGTTTTGCATTAAAATCTTGGGATATTTTAGTTGCCAGACTGGTTTTTCCTGCTCCAATGTTGCCTTCTATCGCTATGAACTGTATACTTGAAAACAGAGCTTGCCGGTTGGGATAGAGTTTAACATCAGTCCTTTGTAATACGCTTTTATCCCTGCATTGCTGTAATAAGTTGCGCGTATCCTTGTTCTGCTGAGGATGGTAGAACTGCGGAGCTATATCGGAAAGGGGTCTTAATACGAACCTACGGTCCTGCATTTTGGGATGTGGTACTGTTAGATTTTCAGATTTTATTATTTGGTTTCCGTAATAGATAATATCAATGTCTATGGTCCTGCTCTTGTAGCCTTCCAATGAACTTCTTTCCCTTCCTAATTTCTTTTCAATTTGTAGTAGTTCGGTTAAAAGTAATTGTGGGTTTAGGTTTGAAGTTAGTTGTAAACATACATTCAGAAAATCACCGGATTCGAAACCCCAAGCCGGAGTGTTGTAAACAGATGAAATTTTTGCCACGTTGCCGACGTTTTTCTGTATAAGAAAAATTGCCTTTTGAAGGTTTAGTTTTCTTTCTCCCAAGTTGCTCCCTATGGAAAGATATATGGTTTCTTTTTGAATCATAATTTGGAACAAAATAAACAAAACAAATCCACTTTGGTTATCTTTGCCACGTAATAAAAATTGCGATTACATGAATTTTTTGAGGAATTTTTTGGCTTCCATTCTTGGTTGTATGGTCGCTTTTGGTATCATTTTTATAATGTTTTTTGTTTTTGTGAGTCTAATCAGCACCGATGAAGACTCTGTTGTCGTTAAGGACAGTTCTATTCTTGAAATACAATTACAAAGACCTATTTCCGATTACACGGGTAGTAATGATTTAGACCCGTTCTACGGAATTTTTGAAGAGTCACAGGGTTTGGATGAAATATTACATGCTATAGTTGTGGCGAAAGATGATGAAAGAATCAAAGGTATAAGCATAAATAACAACTTTATAATTGCAGGCCTTGCCCAAATCCAAACACTGAGAAAGACTTTGTTGGATTTTAAGAATACCGGTAAATTCATTTATACGTACGGAGATTTTTATACCCAAAAAGATTATTATTTAGCTAGTGTAGCGGATTCTATATTCTTGAACCCTGTGGGTGTATTAGATTTTAAAGGGCTGTCTTCTGAAGTTTTGTTCTTTAAGGATTTACAGGAAAAAACCGGTGTTAAAATGGAGGTTATAAGGCACGGCAAGTATAAAAGTGCGGTAGAGCCTTTTTTGGAAAATGAGATGAGTGATGCCAATAGGTCACAAATAACGGCATTGATACAGTCACTTTGGAATAGTATGGTTTCGGAAATTTCTGATGGACGCGGAATCTCGGAAGAGAGTTTAAATGTAATTGCGGATACTTTGGGAGGAAGATCCCCCAAATATGCCAAAATGAATGGTCTAATAGATGATATCGTCTTTTATGACGAATATGAAAATATACTGCGTGATGCGCTGTCCTATGGGAAAGGGGATAAGATTAACTATATCACCATTGATGATTATACCAAATATTCCAATAAAAAGGTGCTAAAATCTGGAAGCGATAAAATTGCGGTCGTTTTTTCCCAAGGAGAAATATTTTATGGGGAAGGCGGTCCGAATGTTATAGGACAAGGAATTATAAATAACGCCCTGATAAAAGCTAGGGAAGATAAAAATGTCAAGGCTATAGTTTTGCGCGTTAATTCACCAGGAGGAAGTGCTCTGACCTCAGATATTATTTGGAGGGAAGTAGAACTCACTAAGGCTGTAAAACCAGTGGTTGTTTCCATGGGAAATATGGCTACATCAGGAGGTTACTATATTGCGGCGGCAGCCGATAAAATTTATGCGGAACCTACAACTATTACTGGGTCTATAGGGGTTTTCGGAACTATTCCGAATATGAGTGGTCTGGCAAAAAGTATTGGAATAAACGCAGAGCAAGTAGGTACCAATACCAACTCCATAGACTATTCGCTGTTTGAGCCCATGAAAGATGAATTCAGGAATACGGTTGAGGAAAGTATTGAAGAGACATATGGCACATTTCTACAACGGGTCTCAAAAGGTAGAAATATATCCATGGAGCGGGCAGATAGTTTGGCTCAAGGCCGGGTCTGGAGTGGGGTAGACGCAAAGCGCATTGGGCTTGTAGATGAGTTGGGAACTTTAGAAGATGCTATTGCCGCTGCCGCCTCTATGGTGGAATTGGACGAGTATGGGATTAAGAAACTCCCAAAGTATAAATCTGGTTTTGAACGGTTTATGGAAGATTTGAACGGGGCAAGTGCCAAAATCAAAGAAAATATAATTAGAGAGGAGATTGGGAATGAGGCTCATTCAATTTTATTGGAGATAAAATCTGTCATGAAACAAAAAGGCGTACAGGCTCGCATACCATTTATGCTAAACATCAAGTAATGACGCATAAAGATAAGCTGCTGGCACGTAAGATTTATCTATATCTTGGAGCTCTTTTCATTACCTCTCTCGTAGTCTCTAATTTAATCTTTCAGAAATTTTTTTACTGGCATCCTTTTGGTGATGTAACCCTGTTTGGAGCGTCCTTATTTGAGATTTCCGTTGGTATTTTACCCTATCCGGTTACTTTCTTGATCACGGATTTGATATCCGAAATATTTGGAAAGAAAAAAGCGAACCAAATTGTGGTTGCAGGAATTTTCGCATCCTTCTTTTCGCTGGCTATAGTTTACACGGCCAACATTGTGCCTGCAACCGCATGGTCTCCTGTTCAGGATGAATTATTTACTTCGGTGTTTGGGAATACTATAGTAGCTGTTTTTGCATCTATGATGGCCTACCTACTGGCACAGTTTGTGGATATTCAACTGTATCATTTTTGGAAAAATTTGACCAAGGGCAAATACTTATGGTTACGAAATAATTTTTCTACTTTTTCTTCTCAATTAATAGATACTTTTACGGTAGTCCTTCTACTATGCTCATTTGGGGAAATACCGTGGGATAAGTTCACGGGCTTAGTCATCAGTGGATTTATTTTTAAGATAATTATAGCATTTCTAGACACCCCTTTCCTCTATTTATGCGTATATATTCTTAGAAAACGTTTTAATCTGGCTTTGGGTCAAGAAATAGACCTTGACGCATAATATAAACGTCAAATTATAGTTTTTAAGAAAAATCGTAGGTACGCATGAAAAAGAGAATTTTAAGGATTGTTGGTGTTGTTGTTTTGCTGATTGTTGGCATCCTGGTGGCCGCTCCTTTTGTTTTGGAAGCCAAAATTGGAGATATCATAAAGAATAATGTAAATAATAATGTCAACGCCAAATTAGATTTTAGGGATGCCGATTTGAGCCTTATAAAAAGTTTTCCCAATGCAAAAGTGGGGCTTTCCGAAGTTACTTTAGTTAACAAAGCCCCGTTTGAGGGCGATACTTTATTTGTCGCTAAACGTTTGGAATTGGTAATGGGAATAGGAGAGTTGTTTAAAAATCAAGGGGAAGCCATAGGTATACGAAAGATTATTTTGG
>JBARUM010000577.1:0-1642 GCA_049645725.1 Maribacter sp. | reverse complement strand
TTTTCCGAAAAGTAAATAGGTTTCACATCAATAACCTCTAAAACAGAATCCTTGAACACAAATATTTGATTGTTCTCCAAAAGTAGATTTCTGTCTATCTCTATGGCATTTTCCTCTTTTCGAGCATCCAAATTAGCCTCTAGATACATTCCTTCTTTGAGATTACTATCTTTAACCTCTATGTATGCCTTTATAGTCTGACTAGCTTGGTCTACTCTACCATTTATTCTAGATACCTTTCCTTCATAAACTTTAGGATTATCCAGTGTAGTTAACTGTACGCGCTCACCTATCTTTAACAAATCCGAATACGTTTTACTAACCGATACTTCTAACTCATAAACATCAGGATCAATAAACTCACCCAACTTTTGACCAGCTCTAACCAATGTCCCTTCGCTTACTGTGGCTTCTGTCAAAACCCCAGAAAAAGGAGCAGATATCCTATACTTTGAAAGACGTTGCTCTAGATTCTTAACATTATAATAACTTGTAAGAATACCTCGTCCTGAAATGAAAAACCTTTCACTCTCAGAGGACATTTCTGGAAGTGCCGGAGTGCTTTTGGACATATCAAAATTGTTTAAATAACTCTGCCACTTTGGAAATATGCTAGGATAATCTAAACGCAAATCAGGCATTATAGAAGTTAATTGATTGTACAAATTACTTTTGGCCGATTGCACACTTGCAGCGTACTCCGCAGCATCTATACTTATAATTGTTTCTCCCGCATTATAAGCCTGTCCCTCTTTAAAAAGTTTGCTTCCTCTCCTAAAAACACCTTGAACCTCTGCATAGAGCTCTACTCTTTGTTTGGCATTTAAATTTCCGTTGGCCGTCACCACAATTGGAACGGTTTGATTTTCTACAACTTCTGTAAAAACCGTTTTAACCACTTTTCCTGCCTTGGGTCTAAAGCTCTTTTTACTGTCAACTATCATTTTTGCCAGAAAAAATGATGATACTATCAATAGCACACCTAGAATAGACAAAATAATTTTTCTCATAACTTGGCAATTATTTGGTTTCTGATAAGGTTATAAAATTGTTTTGGACTTTCTTTAAAATGGAAATAACGAGCATTTTATCACTTTGATTCAATCCTTTTTCCATTACATCTATTATTCCCTGGATTATAGGCCTAGTATTCTTAAAAACTTGGATGCCATGAGAGGTGATAAAAACTTCATTGTTACGCTTATCCTCCTCACTTTGTACTCTTTTGATATAATCTTTAGCTTCCATTTTAGAAAGTAATCTAGCTAAGGAAGATTTATCACGATAGGTTAAAGAGGCAAGTTCGTTTTGATTAATACCGTCCTGTTCGGACAACTTCTTCAAAACTATCATTTGCTCCTTAGTAAGGTCAACCCCATAACTATCAAATGCCTCTTGTAAATGACAGTCAACTATTTTTACGGTTCTACCCAACCAAGGGCCAATTGAAGTTTCAAAATCAATATGCAGCGTTTCTGTTGACACCGCGCGAAACTACTAAAAAAGACATTAGTTGCACATGCAACTAATGTTAAAAATATCTTAAAGTTGTTTAAATGAATTAAAGCAATGTTAAATAAAAAAGAAGCCCGGAATAGGATTCTTTTTTGTTATTTTTCTAATATGCTAATCTTTCTATATC
>JBARUM010000576.1:0-2298 GCA_049645725.1 Maribacter sp. | reverse complement strand
TCATAGAATAGTTCTAGATCATCTGAATTTTGAAATATTATAATTCTATTTTTCCGAATGGAGAATTTGTAGAGCGCCTCGGTAATCCTTTGAAGGAACTGGGCTTTTTTAGAGGCTGCGCTAAAGGTGAAACCCAGACCTGTTATAAGGGAAGCAACGGGTACATTTGCGCGTTTAGCAGCTATGGAGCCATATATGACAGGTTTTATGGTATAGGGGAAAACAAGGTCAATATGATTTTGCTTTATAATCTTTCGTAATACATTTATTGAAGCCATATCCTTAAAAGGATTCAACCCGGTACGTGCCAAGGGAAATTCCACTTCCTTTGCGCCAAGTTTATTTAGCTTTGTAATAACGTTCTCTGTAAAATTAGGAGCCGCACAAAAAACTTCAAACCCATGTTTTATCAAGGCCTCAATAAAGTCTCCCCTAAAATGAACAAGCGATCTGTCCAATGACGAGATTATTAAAATATTCTTTTTCGTCATATTATATTTAATTCAATGCGTTTAATACGTTTTGATGAAAGGCTAATTGTGTTCTGGTAGATAAAAAACTATCGAATAGCCTACGATTACCAGCCGTATTTGACTTCAGAGCTTTTTCAATTTGATTTGTCAAGGCCATGGTGTCATTAGGGGGACAGGTAATTAAACCTGGTATGTTTTCTATATCTCCAGCACTCAAGGTGGCGACCACGGTAGTGTTTTGTGACATCATTTGTAATAAAACATTAGGAAATCCCTCTAATCTTGATGATAGAACACATCCAATAGCATTTTTAAAATATGGATATACATTATTAACATATCCTGGTAAAAAGACCTTATTTGTTAATCCTAAAATATTAATTTTTTCTTGCAAAAAGGCTCTTTCACTTCCTTCTCCAAGTATGATAAGATGAAGATTTTCATTTTGTTTGCAAAGATTTTTAAAAGCATCGATTAATAAATCAAAACCCTTAACCGGTGCCAATCTTCCCGCCGCAATAAGAAAATCTTTATCTTCAAATTTTTCCAAAATACTTTCCGTGCTTCTACTCACATTATCTTGGTTAAAGGGATTTGATATAGTTTTTAAGTTCAACTGTTTAGATATTTTTGGAATTGATGTTTCCAGTTCTTTTTTCATCAAGTTTGTTTGACAAATGACCAACGAAGCTCCAGAGTACCCAATTTTATAAAAGAATTTATATATTTTTAGTTTAACTCCAGATAATAGCTTGAAAATTGAGTTGGACTCACGCATAATTACATGGGTAGAAGGTTGCAACACCCCCAATCTTTTAGCCAACCCCAAAGTTCCGTTAATAACTGTTTGAGAGGTGAAAGTATAATTACTATAATTAAAATTTTTGTTGAATGCCAAATAAGGAAGCAAATAGAGTATTCCAACAATATAAGATGAAAAAGGAAAATATTTTATGGTTATTTGGCTTTCAAGAGAAACCCAACCGCCTCTATTTTTTTTTGTAAGGATGATGACTTTACATTTATAATTATTGTTACTTAAAAAAGTAACGTAATTTTGAATGATATGTTCAGAACCCTGCAAACTATCCGTGGGGAGCACGAAAAACCAATCTTTATTTTTAACTTTACTGTTTGGTTTCAAATGTTTTCGGAATTAGATAGGAATTAAAATTTTAGTTTTTTTTAGCTACTTCGATAAATAGTTTCTCATACCTCTGTAAAATTATTTTCTCGGAATATCTAGAGGTCACACTCTCCCTAACTTTTTCCAGATTCCATTTATCAACTTCAAAATTCACCAGTCTATCCTTAAAATCTGCCAGGCTATCGACCGCATATCCATTAATGCCATCAATTATAATTTCATTGATACCTCCTGGAGCTTTAAAGGCCAAAACAGGGGTTCCAACAGCACAACTTTCTAAAAACACATTAGGGAAACCCTCGACGTAGGATCCAGAAAGGAATAAATGACTATCTGCTAAATATTTATCTACTTCGGAAGTGAAAGATATATGTTTGATTTTTGATTGTAACCTGTTTTTGGTAGCAAAGTTCATTATTTTTTCTTTTTCCTTGCCATCACCAATAATCGTGTAAAGAAAGGGCTTGTTAAAATCTTTGAGAGCCTTCAGAATTCTCAAATGTCCTTTTTGAGGAACAAGTCTACCTATGGTAACAAACTTAAGGATACTTTGGTCTGGTTGTTGGATTTTTAATGAAAAAGATGAAGTAACTGGGTTATTGATAACTACTAATTTTTCTCTTTTAAAACCTAAGTTTTCAATAAAGTCGTTTTTCATATCATTAGATTGACAAACAA
>JBARUM010000575.1:0-6457 GCA_049645725.1 Maribacter sp. | reverse complement strand
CTGAAATTTCTTCGGATTTGAAACCTATTGACTTTGTGGATACTGTAATCAAGGATTATAACTATTACACGCAACAGCTATAGCATATGTTCTATTTTGTAATTGATATTTTGGGTACGGTAGCATTCGCTATTTCCGGTGTGCTTGTGGCAATGGAAAAGAAATTGGACCTGTTCGGGGTATTTATCATCGCATTTGTTACAGCCGTAGGTGGCGGAACGTTAAGGGATTTGCTTATTGGAAACACTCCGGTGGGTTGGATGAAGGCACCTATTTACCTTTCTGTAATATTGATTACCGTCATAGTCGCCATCTTATTCGTGAATCAACTTAAACACTTTAGAAGATCATTGTTTTTATTCGATACTATTGGGATAGGTCTGTATACCATGGTTGGCATAGAAAAAGGAATAGGAGCAGAACTCCTTCCGGTTATGTGTATTGCGCTTGGTACGATTACCGCAAGTTTTGGTGGGGTAATCCGTGATATTCTATGCAATGAAATCCCGGTTATTTTTAGAAAAGAGGTATATGCCACGGTTTGTATTCTTGGAGGAGTTATTTATTTTATATTGATTCAGTTTGCTATGGATATCACTATTGCCTACGTAGCGGCGATACTCTCCATCATTATTATGCGTTTGTTAGCAGTGAAGTTCAAAATTTCTCTACCGAATATTTATAGGGGTAAAGGTTAACGAGTAAAGAGCAATAGATTATGAATATTCTTAATTTACCATCAACCAATACCTACTCAATAACTTCTGCTTTTTGAATATAAATGTTTTGGAATGGCCAGTCTCCTTTACCCACAGGTTGTCTATTTATTTCATCAACTACATCCATACCTTCAATGACTCTTCCAAAAGGCGTAAAATCACCATCTAAATGATAGGAGCCCGGATCGGTCACCACAATGAAAAACTCATATGGCGAAGCCAACATGTGTGGATTATTAATTTCGCTGCTTGGCATGGAGACAGTTCCTCTATGGTGTTTATAACCTTTTCTGGTATCGGGAGGTAATAAATACCTACCAATATCACCTCGTTTTTCTGATGTCCTTTTATCATCGGAGTTTCCACCTTGGATTATAAAATCCTTTACCACTCGGTGAAATTGTGTATTATCAAAATAACCTTTTCGGGTCAGATAGATAAAATTGGATTTATGGTAGGGAACATTATCATATAACTCAATTACAAAACTCCCAAATTGAGTGGTTATTTTAACTTTATCGACTTTTAGGCTTTTTTGGTATTTAAAAAAGAAATCGATTGCATTATCTTCGGTAAGCTCAAATTTTTCAACTTCTTCTTTGGGTTTGGATATGGTTTTTGGCGAATCCGATTCTTTCACAATCGGTTCAGTAGCTGTTTCTGATTTCTTCGGACTATCTTTACATCCCGTAAGTAAAATTGACCCTAATAATAGATAATACAAGATTTTAATTTGACGCATGGATTTCAAAATTTTTGAACAACGGATTTCAAAAATAAAAGATCTACCCCTTCCGGGCGAGGCTTCTCATTATAAAATGGCTCCGGAAATTCGTATTAGGGAACTTTTAGATGGAAAGATTATAAAGAAAAATCCTAGAAAAGCTGCTGTAATGGCTTTGTTCTATCCAGGGTCGGAAAATAAAACTCAATTGTTATGTATTCTGCGTAAAACCTATAATGGGGTTCATTCCAATCAGGTTGGTCTGCCTGGCGGAAAAGTTGAGCTGGAAGATAAGAACCTTATGTTTACCGCTTTACGGGAAACGCATGAGGAAGTTGGAGTGCATCCCGGAGATGTTACGGTAATACGTAAAATCTCCGAAGTATTTATACCTCCAAGTAATTTTGAGGTACAACCTTTTATCGGATTGTATAGAGAACCCAAGCCATTCATAATTCAGGAGACCGAGGTTGAACAATCTATAGAAATTACTTTATCAGACTTTTTAGAGGAATCTAATGTGGTCAATAAAAAATTAAGTACTTCTTATGCAGAAGAAATAGATGTACCTGCCTTTAAATTAAATGGTTATGTTGTATGGGGAGCTACAGCCATGATGCTTAGTGAGATTAAAGAGCTTTTGAAACAAGTGTTGTAAAGCATATTTACTATTTTAGCAATCATGGGATTATTTGATAAAAACCCTTTTGGGCATAATTTATTTTTAAAAAAATGGCTTATACGTATTTTGGCGGTGCTATCTCATCAACGCTACAAAAGATTTAATAAGTTAGAGATTGATGGCTCTGAAATCATTAGAGGCCTACCAGGCACCAATGTTTTGTTCGTAAGTAATCATCAAACATATTTTGCGGATGTTGTGGCCATGTTCCATGTATTCAACGCCAGTTTGAGCGGTCGTGAGGATTCCATCAAGAATTTGGGTTATATATGGCAACCAAAACTTAACATGTACTACATAGCTGCGGCAGAAACCATGAAGAAAAGTTTGCTCACTAAAATAATGGCTTATGCAGGCTCTATAAGCGTGGAGCGCACCTGGCGTTCGGAAGGGCAAAATGTGAACCGGCAAGTAAAGATGAGTGATATTTCCAATATTGGAAAGGCTTTGGATGATGGGTGGGTAATTACTTTTCCACAAGGTACCACAACACCATGGAAACCTATACGCAAAGGAACGGCCCATATTATAAAAAAATATAGGCCAATAGTTGTACCCGTAGTTATAGATGGTTTTAGGCGTTCTTTTGATAAAAAGGGTCTTCGGGTAAAGAAGAAGGGTATATTACAGTCCATGGTAATTAAGGAACCATTAGAATTTGATTATGAAAACGAGTCTACTGAATCTATCATAGAGAAATTGGAATATGCCATTGAGCAACATCCATCGTTCTTAAAAGTTATCTCCGAGAAAGAACTTTTAGCCTATGAAGAGGAAAACAAGCAACGAAAATGGCGAAAGACCTAAAACTCTAACCGTTTCAATTCTCCATAGTTCTTCTTAAGTCTACGTAGTAATAATCCATAAAGAAGAAAATATACCGCTCCCATAAAGAGCGTTAATAAAACCCCAAAAACACCTATAGTTAGCATTAAAGTTATTCTAAGTTTATCTTCGGAAATTTTCTCAAGACTGTCTTTTAGTTCTGGAAATGAACGGGTGATATCTTCATTTAGGTAAATTCCTATCACCATGATCATTATTGTAATCATAATCATGGATAAGGAAAAAATGACATAATGTTTTACAGTTTTTCTTGTTTTAATGATTTTTTTCATCAGCTTTCTAGAATCATCCAAAACAGAAATTTCCTTGAAACGCTGATAGAACTGGAATATGAAATAAATAGCTACTCCGTAGGAAAATATAGAAAGACCTAAAAGATAATTGGATACTCCAATATTTTCGTAAACCTCCATTGCTTCCCTCATGGATGGTAATAAATAGAGAAGATGCGGAAGTGTGAATTCTAGAATACTGATAATTAAAATCCATTTTACGATTGAAGAAGATTTTTTCCAAATCATCTTATGTATATCAGTATAGGACAGTTGAGGTAAATCTGATTCCTTTTTCTGCCAATGCTTCTTTAATAATTCCAATTCATCCGTCATAATACTATGGATTCAATATGGTTCTTAATTTTGTTTTTATGCGGTTCATTTTTACTCTCGCATTTACTTCTGAAATACCCAATGTTTCAGATATTTCCGTATAATTCTTATCTTCCAGATACATAAACACTAAGGCTTTATCAATATCCCCTAGTTGCTTTACCGCTTTGTACATCAATTTTAATTGCTGCTCTTGAGTATCATCGTATTCGTCGGCTTTTATTTTAAAAATTACCGATTCATAGTCCTGTGTGTTTATTCGCCTCTTGGATTTTCTATAAAGTGTAATGGCGGTATTTAGCGCTACACGATACATCCAAGTACTAAATTTGGCCTCTCCCCTAAATTTTGGATATGCCTTCCATAACTGTATTGTTATTTCCTGAAACAAATCATTGTGAGAATCTCGGTCATTTGTATATAGCGTACATACTTTATGGACAATATTCTGATTGTCCTGAAGCTCCGTAACAAATTGATGTTCCAGTTCCTTATTCACTAGCGGTTGGTGGTTCTTACATTATTAGTGTTGAAAAGGTTTTCTTTGTTACAGCTATTTTCATTTTTTCACTTTATAATCGAGATTTAGATACTCTGATGCTTAAGTAGAGGTCTAATTTTAGTTTCCTTTCAATGCATGGAAGGCTTGCCCTGAGATGGATATAAAAAAAGTTCAAATCAGCGACCAAAATTGGCTCTGGATTTGAACTTGCTTTTAAATTTGATTTTTTACTTCCTGTAGTCCAAAGCCGGGGCCCTGTCGCCAAGTAGCGGAATGTACTTAAAATCCTCCCCTCTTTTTTCTAAGAATTCTTCTTTAGCTTCTGAGACCAAGGTTTCGTTGCTGAATAATTCAATGGCTGTCAAGGTTAGTGCTTTTGCAGCAACCATCATACCCTTTTTACCTATGGTTGTGCCGCCTGCCGCAACCGCTTGCCAACTATGTGCAGGGGTTCCGGGAACCCACGTGGCTGTGCCCATCCCAACGGTCGGAACGGTAAAACTAACATCCCCAACATCCGTTGAACCATAGGCTCTTGCTTCGGTTTTATAGGGTTGAATATTTTTTGCCGTATCCAAGTCTGCCTTTTCCTGCCCTAAGCTTATCGCAATCTTGTCGGCGAACACTTTTTCTTCTGCCGTATATTCAATTCCTCCTACTTTAGACAGATTATCGTGCATTAATTTTTGAAGGGTCAGGTTAGGAAGTAATTCATGCGTGCCACCAATCATTTCATAGTCCATCGTAGTGCCTGTTCCCAGTGCCGCACCTTCAGCCGCTTTAACAATACGATCAAAGATGTCTATTACAACATCCCTGTTGTTATGACGTGAATAATAGTATACTTCGGCAAAATCCGGCACTACATTGGGAGCTTTTCCACCATCGGTTATTACATAATGAATTCGTGCTTCTTGTGGTATATGCTCACGCATCATGTTTACCATTATATTCATTGCTTCTACACCGTCCAAAGCAGAACGTCCTTTTTCTGGAGAACCTGCGGCGTGGGCAGAAATACCATAAAACCTGAATTTCGCCGATTTATTGGCAAGTGCCGCTCCTGCGCTTGCAGCATTTTGGGAACTAGGATGCCAGTGTAGTGCTATATCCACATCGTTAAAAAGTCCTTCCCTTACCATGAATACTTTTCCAGAACCACCTTCTTCGGCAGGGGTTCCATAAAATCGTATGGTTCCTGGTTTTTTATCCGCTTTGAGCCAATCTTTCGTTGCAATTGCGGCTGCGGTGGATGCTGTGCCGAACAAGTGATGACCACATGCATGGCCAGCTGCTTTTCCGGCTGATTTTTTTTCCGCTACCGCTTCTTGAGATAGTCCGGGTAGGGCATCGTATTCACCCATAATGGCAATAATGGGACTTCCGCTTCCATATTCAGCGATGAATGCCGTAGGTATGCCTGCAACACCTTTTTTTATAGTAAACCCTGCGTCTGATAGTGTTTTTTGTAACAATGCAGAACTTTGTTCTTCTTGATATCCCATTTCCGCCAGATTCCAAATCTCTTGAGCTATGGCACTGTAATTTTCACTTTTCTTATCTAGGTTTTCTAGTATTTTTTGTTCACTTGTCTGGGATTTTAAAGTGTAATTGGTGATTAGAACTGATAGAATTAAAAATACTGCTTTTTTCATTTTTAGGATTATTTGAGTTAGCATTTAAATATACTAATAAACCATTTATTCTTTTCCTTATAGGACGATGATTGTTTAATTTTACCCAATAGATTTAAACTATGAACATACCACGCTCTAGTGCTCCTAGAATTGTAATTATTGGTGGTGGCTTTGGAGGAATTTCCCTGGCCCAGAAACTAAGTAAGAAAGAAGTTCAAGTGGTTTTATTGGATAAGAACAATTACCATACTTTTCAACCTTTATTGTATCAAGTGTCTACTGGTGGGTTAGAACCGGATTCCATAGCTTATCCACTGCGAAAAGTGCTTATAGGATATGAGAATTTTTTCTTTCGTTTGGCAGAGGTCCTAGAAATTGAAGCAGAAAAAAAATCTATAAATACTTCTATAGGAAGTCTTACCTATGACTATTTGGTGATAGCCACGGGTTCCGAAACCAATTTTTACGGAAATAAAGAATTGGAGAAAAACGCAATGGCTATGAAATCCATTCCTCAATCCTTGAATTTGAGAAGTTTAATTTTAGAGAACTTTGAGCAGGCATTGTTGACAGATGATTACCATGAACGTGATGCCCTTATGAATTTCGTTATTGTTGGTGGCGGTCCAACAGGAGTAGAACTAGCTGGCGCATTGGCTGAGATAAAGAAGGGAATACTACCAAAAGATTATCCTGATTTGGACACCCGACGCGCCCAGATCAATCTAATCCAAAGTGG
>JBARUM010000574.1:0-1556 GCA_049645725.1 Maribacter sp. | reverse complement strand
AAATAGAATCTAAATTATCCATGTGGTAAATGCTCCGCATGGATAATTTTTTTTAATTTACGCTTGGTTTAGATTTAAACAAATAAGAAGTTAAATGCAGTTAAAGCGAGTTGTAGTTACAGGTTTGGGGGCACTTACCCCAATAGGTAATAATATTGAAGAGTATTGGAATGCCTTGGTCAACGGTAAAAGTGGAGCAGCGCCAATTACTTATTACGATACAGAAAAATTCAAAGTAAAGTTCGCATGCGAGCTGAAGAATTACAACATCGAAGATCATTTTGATAGAAAAGAAGGCCGTAAGCTAGATAGATTTGCACAATACGCACTTGTATCTTCAGATGAAGCTATTCTTGATTCTAAATTAGATTTAGACAAAGTCGATAAATTTCGTGTTGGAGTTATTTGGGGAGCAGGCATCGGAGGATTGGAAACTTTCCAGAACGAGGTCATGAATTTTGCCAATGGTGATGGTACACCAAGATTCAATCCATTCTTTATACCAAAGATGATTGCTGATATAGCACCAGGAAATATATCTATAAAACATGGTTTTATGGGGCCTAACTACACAACTGTTTCAGCATGTGCCTCCTCGGCAAATGCGATGATAGATGCCTTAAACTATATACGTTTGGGTCATTGTGATGTCATTGTTACAGGTGGTAGCGAAGCGGCCGTAACAATTGCAGGTATGGGTGGTTTCGGGGCAATGCATGCATTATCTACAAGAAATGAGAGTCCAGAAACAGCTTCAAGACCTTTTGATGCAACCAGAGATGGTTTTGTATTAGGAGAAGGAGCAGGGGCATTAGTTCTTGAAGAATATGAACATGCAATAGCAAGAGGAGCAAAAATATATGCAGAAGTAGCAGGTGGTGGTATGTCAAGTGATGCTTACCATATGACGGCACCACACCCAGATGGGATCGGCGTTGTTCGCGTTATGGAAAACTGTTTAAGAGATGCAGGCCTATCGATAGAAGATGTTGATGCCATTAACACACATGGAACATCTACACCATTAGGTGATGTTGCAGAACTTAAGGCCATTACCAAAGTATTTGGTGAGCACGCCAAAAATATAAATATTAATTCTACAAAATCAATGACCGGTCACTTGTTAGGTGCAGCGGGCGCTATTGAAGCGATTGCATCGATTTTGGCAATGGAACATGGTATAGTACCACCAACTATAAACCATACCACGGTAGATGAAAATATAGATCCTAGTTTAAACCTTACATTGAATAAAGCTCAAAAACGAGATGTAAAAGTTGCGATGAGCAATACATTTGGTTTTGGTGGGCACAATGCATGTGTGGTTTTTAAAAAAATCGATTAATTAGTTTTTATGTCATTTCCCTCAAACTTATTTAATTCCCATCCAAAAGAGGATGGGGATTTTTTTTTGGGAATAACCAAAATTTTAGGTTTCAAGCCTAAAACATTATCGTATTATAAAAAAGCCTTTCTTCATAGGTCAATGAATAAAAAGGATGATGAAGGTAATGCTATGAACTATGAGCGTTTAGAATTTTTAGGAGATTCTATGC
>JBARUM010000573.1:0-5993 GCA_049645725.1 Maribacter sp. | reverse complement strand
GATAAGATTATGAGTAGCATGTACCCTACCAACATGACTCCTAATATTATTGAGGAAAGGCAAATGAATGTCATTGCAATGGATGTTTATTCAAGGTTGATGATGGATAGAATAATTTTTTTAGGTACAGGAATCAATGACCAGGTTGCAAATATCGTACAAGCTCAGCTATTGTTCTTAGCAAGTGTAGATGCAACAAAGGACATTCAGATTTATATTAATTCTCCAGGAGGTAGCGTTTATGCAGGATTGGGAATATATGATACTATGCAATTCATCAATCCTGATGTAGCAACTATTTGTACTGGCATGGCAGCTTCTATGGGAGCCGTCCTCCTGTGCGCGGGGGAAAAAGGGAAGCGTAGCGGACTTAAGCATTCAAGGGTAATGATTCATCAGCCCATGGGAGGAGCTCAAGGACAAGCAAGTGATATTGAAATCACCGCAAGAGAAATCCTTAAACTTAAGGAAGAATTATACGCAATTATTGCCGACCATTCTGGTCAGACAATAGAAAAAGTACACGAAGATAGCGACCGTGATTACTGGATGAAGGCCGGTGAGGCTCAAAAATATGGTATGATTGATGAGGTCTTGGTTAGGGAAAAGAAATAACTTCGACTAAAGTATCAAATATTATTAGGTCTTTTTGAACCAAAAGTAGGATAGCTACGTTATGGTTCTGTATAGTTGATAAGTGTTATGGCAAAGGAAAATTTAGAATGTTCGTTTTGTGGAAGAAAGAAGCCAGAAACAAATTTGTTGATAGCCGGCTTGGATGCGCACATCTGTGATCGTTGCATAGAACAGGCTCATGGTATTGTTGCCGAGGAATCTAGACAGACCAAAACAAATGACCTTTCCTCAGAATTAGTGCTTAAAAAACCTCAAGAAATCAAATCGTTCTTGGATACTTTCATCATTGGTCAAGAACGTACTAAAAAGGTAATGTCCGTTGCCGTATACAATCACTATAAAAGACTTTTGCAGCCTTCCTCAAAGGAAGATGATATAGAAATACAGAAGAGTAATATTATAATGGTAGGCCAGACAGGAACAGGTAAAACCCTAATGGCCAAAACTATTGCCAAAATGCTCAATGTTCCTTTAGCAATTGTTGATGCCACTGTGCTTACAGAAGCTGGTTACGTTGGTGAAGATGTTGAAAGTATATTGACTCGCCTGTTACAAGCAGCAGATTATAATTTGGAAAAGGCTGAAAGGGGAATCGTTTTTATCGATGAAATTGATAAAATTGCACGAAAAAGTGATAATCCATCGATTACAAGAGATGTTTCTGGAGAAGGTGTGCAACAGGGATTATTAAAACTACTAGAAGGAACTGTGGTTAACGTACCACCGAAAGGAGGAAGAAAACACCCAGATCAAAAATTCATAGAGGTAAATACTGAAAATATTCTCTTCATAGCAGGTGGTGCTTTTGATGGCATAGAGCGTGCCATAACGAAAAGGCTGAATATGCAGGCGGTAGGATACAATGCCTCTAAAGCAGATGAGCAGTTAGATAATTCTAACATGCTCCAATATATCATACCAAAAGATTTAAAGGAATTTGGCCTTATTCCTGAAATAATAGGAAGGCTACCTGTTCTGACCCACATGAATCCGTTGGACGAAAAAACCCTAAGAGCTATTCTCACAGAACCTAAAAATGCCATAATAAAGCAATATGAAAAGCTTTTTTCAATGGACGGCATTACTTTTACCATTACTGAGCAGGCTCTGGACTATATTGTGATAAAAGCAATAGAATATAAACTAGGCGCTAGAGGTTTACGCTCATTATGTGAAGCTATTTTTACTGATGCTATGTTTGAAATGCCCAGCAGTGGGGAAACGGAGTTTAAGGTAACAAAACCCTACGCAGAGAACAAACTTTCCTATGAGACTATAAAAAAACTTAAGGCCGTTTCTTAGTTACACTGCCTTTTTTTCTTTCGGAATCATATGGGTAACCTGCTGTAATAAATCCAAACAGACTTTTCTAATAATCTTTTCATCCGTATAAAGGGTGTGACCATAATTTGATAAGACTTCCGTCTCTATACCTAAATTAGTAGCCCATTTGTTACTTGGTCTAAAATCATCATTACCACCGTAGAGTAGAATAAAAGGGGAACAAGGTTTATCTTGTTGTAAACGTATCCTCGTTGCCGATACGCAGTAAAGAGATTTAACTGGTAATCCTTGTTTAGCGGCATTCCATAAAATGGTTCCGCCTATGCTGAATCCTAAATAGTAGCAAGGTGTACTTTCTTTTTTTAATAAATGCGTAACAGCTGTATCAATACCACCATCAACGAATGCCTTATGAATGTTTTCTTCAGAATTTACTGCTAAATCCAAATTCGCAAGTTGCTGACTATCATAAAAAGTAATATCAAAATATTGTTGTAAGTATCCTAAATAAGAAGTTATCCACAATCCTTTTTTGGTTCCCCACATGTCAGAAACTATTACTAATTTTTCAGCCATGATTTTATTTTTTATCGGTTAGGTTAAGTAATTTTTCACTAAGTTCATTTTTATACAAGTGAAACTCTTATTTTTTTGTTTAGGCGCATTAAATAATCGATGTAGTTCAATATATAAGCTCCTACCTTATCCTAATTTTAAACAAAACATGTTAAAAACATTGTCCAAGATAAACATAGCCTATTCTTTAGCGACAGACATTAATAGCTCTTTTTCAAATACTTACAGATAATATAGTTTTACAATATATCATTCTAATTAAAACTGATGTAGTTTTAATCTATTTCCAATTTTTACTTGTAAAATTCAAACAATGCATTGGAATAGCGGTTAAGAAAAAGAATAATTTGAATTATTCTTATTCAAGACAATTTTTGAAGGTACTATTTTCCATGCCCATTATACCGAGACCTTCTCATTTTTCTAAGTCTAAAAAGATAGTCACTTAAAAAACAAATCCCTTTACTACCAGTAACCATTAAAACGTTCAAAATGACCTTAATATTAAAATTAAGGTCATTTTCTTTCAGGTAACAATTTAACTATTCATACGAAGTAGTTCTTCTATATATTCCCTTTTATTGGATAATCTTGGAATCTTATGTTGTCCTCCAAGTTTATCATTTGCTTTTAACCAATCATAAAAGAGGTTCTCCCTAGCAATATGGACCTTGGGCATGGTTAGCGTAATATTGTTGTACCGCTTTGCTTCATAATCAGAATTCAGGGATTTTAGGGCATTATCCAAAAACTCTGTGAAATATTGGAGATCATCGGGACGTTTTCGGAATTCAATTATCCACTCATGCGCTCCTTTTTCCTTCCCTTGCATAAAAATAGGTCCTGCGGTATAGTCCTTAATTTCTGCACCTGCTTTTTTACATACCGATTTAAGAGCTTCTTCGGCATTCTCTATAATCAATTCTTCCCCAAAAACATTGATATGATGTTTTGTACGACCCGTAACCTTAATACGATAAGGTCTTTTAGAAGTAAATCTTACGGTATCTCCTATTTTGTATCTCCAAAGACCGGAGTTTGTAGTAATCACTATTGCATAATTTTTTCCGATTTCAACTTCTGATAGCGGAATAGCATGTTGCACATCGGTGGCATACTGGTCCATAGGAATGAATTCGTAAAATATACCATAATCCAGCATTAGTAAAAGGTCGTCCGCTCCGTTTCTATCCTGTATCGCAAAAAACCCTTCGGAGGCGTTATAAATCTCATAGTATTTAAAGTTCTTTCTGGGTAGTATACTTTGGTATTGTTCCTTATAAGGACTAAAATTAACTCCTCCGTGAAAATAAACTTCTAGATTCTCCCATACTTCAAATAGGCATTCCTTGCCAGTATCCTCCAATACGCTATTCAAAAGCACCAACATCCAAGAAGGTACTCCGGCCAAACTTGTTACATTCTCATGAACACTTTCATTGATTATGGCTTTAAGTTTACTCTCCCATTCGCTCATTAAGGAAACCTTATTACTGGGAGTGCTACTAAATTCTGCCCATAAAGGCATATTATCTATTAATATAGCAGAGAGATCACCAAAAAAGGACCCATTATCTTCATAAAGCTTCTTACTTCCACCTAACCTCAAACTTTTTCCAGTGAATAGTTGGGAATTTTCATTGTTGTTCAAATAAAGACAAAGAAGGTCCTTGCCAGATTTGTAATGACAATCTTCCAAAGCCTCCGAACTTACTGGAATGAATTTACTTTTGGCATTAGTAGTACCACTACTTTTGGCAAAGTGTTTTATAGTTGTAGGCCAAATAAGGTTTTGCTCTCCTCTTCTATTTCGCTCTATAATTCCTTCTATATCCTCATACGAAACAATAGGAACCCTTTCCCTAAAAGTTTCATAATTGTCAATAGACTCATAATCATATCGCCTTCCAATTTCAGTATCCTCTGCAATCTCCAGTAGTTGTAGCAACAACTCTTCCTGTACCTCTTCCGGATATTTTAGAAAAAGTTCTATTTGATGAAATCGCTTTTTCAGCAACCAAGAAGCTATTGAATTAAAAAGCGGAATCGGCATTTTTAGGTATCTTTATAGCTCTAAAATAGTTTATATCCTTATCAATTTCAAATCGGACGGCTAATAAGATTTTACCTATGCAATATGAAGGTGTTTTAAGAAAAATGAAGACTGAAATCGGTACTCCAATCCAATACTACTTGGTTTTCGAGTCTGATTTTTTAAATGTAAATCAGGTTTTAAATCAAGAGTTGAAAATCGAATTCACAAAATTCCAGTGCCTAAACTGCGGAAATGACCGCCCAATATACAGGCAAGGCTTTTGCAAGAACTGTTTTTTCGAAATACCTTCAGCAGGGGATTGGATTATGAGACCAGAATTAAGCACTGCCCATTTAGGACAGGAGGATAGGGATTTGTCTTATGAAAAGAAAGTACAGTTGCAGCCCCATATTGTATATCTGGCCAACTCCAGCAATGTAAAAGTGGGCGTAACTAGAAAAACACAGGTACCCACAAGATGGATTGACCAAGGAGCACATGAAGCCATTGAAATTGTGGAAGTACCCAATAGATATCTAGCAGGGATAACCGAAGTAGCCCTAAAAGATCATGTAGGTGACAAAACCAATTGGCGTAAAATGTTAACCAATAATGTGGATGATGAAGATTTGGTAGATTGGCGAAATAAATTAAAACCTTTCATACCGGACGAAGCCCAAGACTATTTCATCGACTCCAACACGGAAACTAACCTTAATTTCCCAGTATTGCGTTATCCTGAAAAAGTAAAAAGTTTGAATTTGGACAAAACACCAAATTACTCAGGCCTTTTAAAGGGGATAAAAGGTCAATATCTCATCTTTGAAGATAATACGGTCTTCAACATTAGAGGAAGTGAAGGTTATTATGTAGGACTTTCAATTAGTTGATAGAATCCTTTTTAACGGGGTTTTCAGGTTTTTTCTTTTTACCCAAAAGACCCCCAAGAATATCTTTTGCTTTTTCCTTTACTGCCGCCTCCCCTGACTTTACCGGAAGGGTATCCTGTTTAGTTTTAAGCGAATCTTTTTTCTTGGAACCGCTAATTAAATCCCCTAAAACCTCCTTTGCACCCGTTTTAATGGTTGACTCTTGTTTGGTTGAATCTTTTTCAGTCTTATTACCGGACAAGATTCCTCCTATCAAATCTTTGGCTTTGTCCTTTCCTTTGTTTACTAGTTTTTGTTTTTCAATTTCTATTAACTGGCTTGTTAAATTTTTGACTCCGGAAGTCAAATCCGTGGTTACTTGCGGATTGGTATACTGGCCACTTATATTGGCAATAACCGGTATGGTAAGATTATTAAGAGCCGTGTCGTCTATTCTTGCAATTAATGCATTAATATCCTTTCCCAAATATTTAGCAGGAACTTCTAAGGTGGCTTTGTAGTTCATTTTACTGTCAAAGGTGTGGCTTCCATCTATATTAATGGCGATGTCCTTATAGTTAATGGTAAAAGGC
>JBARUM010000572.1:0-11493 GCA_049645725.1 Maribacter sp. | reverse complement strand
CTAATTGCCACTACGGCCGCACTATATTTATTAAACTGAGGGATGTAGTTTTGCATTTCTCTAAGGTCTAGATTGCAAATGGGGCACCATTCACCCCGATAGAATTTTATGATAACAATACCTGATTTCACCAATTCTGAAAGGGTGACTTCGTTTCCAAATGCATTCGGCAAGGTAAAATCCGGGGCCATGTTTCCTACTGTCAAACCTTTTGCCTTAGAGGCATTGGCAATTACTAATCTTTGAAAGTCTTGTAAATCATCCATGTCTGTTATTTTTTTGTGAATTTCCTAGTTTACACTACCGTGAATGCGGTGAATGTTAAATTCATTTTCAAATTTAATCCTATTCATTATCTGTAGTCCTTTTGTTTTCTGAAGCTTCATATGATAAATGTCCTGTTGAGCCTGCTCCCAATATCCTGAATATTTCCTTAGGTACCTCAGCTCGATGCTCTTGAATAATCTCTGCATATGTTTCATTTTTTATTTCATTATACCATTCATTAGAATCATTCCTGTGATCATAAAATTCTTCAGTGCCATCGTTATACTGAATAAAACGATAGTGTTCCGATACTATGGCATAGTTGCCAGGACCAAAACTCGTTCTTGAATAGTGGGGCCAAATAACGTCTTTATCCTGCAATAAATCCACTAATGAATTGCCTTCATGTTTAGCATCTGATTTAAGATTTACCAATTCCAAAAGTGTTGGGTAGATATCCAATAATTGAACAGGTTTGTCCCTCACTTTCCCTTCTGGGATACTAGGACCAACTATTATCAATGGTACTCGCGTGCCGTCTTCCCATAGGCTACGTTTTGCATATCTTTCTTTTTCGCCAAAATGAAAACCATGGTCACTAAAAAGAATAACATAGGTGTTGTCTCCATAATCTCCATTATCCAGAGCTGACATCACCTTACCTACTTGTTCGTCTACAAAACTGACACAAGCTAAATAAGACTGTACCAATGGTTTCCATGCATCATTTTCGATTACCCACTCGTGTGACGGGGAAACATGTCTTAATCTCGTAATATCAATACCGTAGGAGGAAATATCATTTAAATCATTTGAAAAGGTTTTTGGCAATTGAATTGAATCCATTGGATATAAATCAAACCACTTTTGGGGTACAAACTGGGGTACATGTGGGCGATAAAATCCCACGCCCATCCAAAAAGGTTCACGCATTTTTTCAGTAAGTTTTTTTTCGGCCCAACTACCGATTTTATAATCGGGCATTTGTTCGTCACTCTCTGGGTATGCGCCCCAATCCCAAAGTGGATGACCGGGGTAGTTACTTATTTTTTCGTTGGGCATTGGTCCAAATCCTCCAAATTGCCCGGCATAATTTGGAACATGAGTTTCGTTTATTCCCTTTCCGTTATGGAATAATTTTCCAGCGCCAAATACATTATAACCTTCCTGTTCAAACCTTTTGGGCATAACTATATTTTTATTGGCGATGGGGGATTCCGTTATATCAGGATTAAGGAAATAAATACCTGAAGTACTTGGGTACAATGAAGTCATGATACTAGCCCGACTTGGATTACAAACGGGTGACTGACAATGTGCATTCTTGAAAAGAACTCCGCGTTTAGCAAGACGATCTATATTTGGTGTTTTGGCTTGCGGATGACCACCTAATACCCCTATCCAATCGTTTAGATCATCCACAGCTATTAGTAAGATATTTGGTCTTCTGTCCGATTTAGTAGGCTTTCTCTCCTTATTCCTATTACAAGCATTGAGAAAACACAAAAAAATTAATAATGAAGCAACTAAGATTTTTTTGAACATGAAGTGTATTTTCAACTCGTTATAAATAAGCATTGATAAAACCTATTTTGTTGGCCTATAAAAACATCAATTTTCCAATCCATACCTAAGCCAGCTCGGGCGAACCTCAAAGTATTTCTTAAATAAACTATTTTACAGGGAAGTACAGGATGCTTTTCTATTTAAACTATCGTAATCTTACAATAGAAGAGTTGTTTACTTCTGTTGAGTTAGTTTAAATTAAATAAGGGATGGAAATTTAAATTTCCATCCCTATTTTTTTGCATTTTATTTCTAATCAATATTTTTCCAACTCTTGGTATTAGCCGAATCAATAACAGCCTCACAAACCTTCTGTGTTTCAAGCGCATCTTCAAAAGTAGGAGCGCAAGGTTCCCCAGTTTCCAGACTTTCAAGAAAGTCGGCGACCTGATGTACAAAAGAATGTTCGTAACCAATACTTAAGCCGGGTACCCACCATTTATCCATAAAAGGCTGGTCACCATCAGTAACATGAATGGAGCGCCATCCTCTAACTATTGAATCGTCCCTGTAATCAAAATATTCAAGTCGATTCAAATCATGTAAATCCCATCTAATAGAAGCATGCTCCCCATTAATCTCAAAAGTATATAGTGCTTTGTGACCCCTTGCATAGCGCGTAGACTCAAAAAGACCCAAAGACCCATTTTTAAAATGACAATGGAAGATACAAGCATCATCTATATCCACCTTCTGAACTTTCCCACTTCCTTGGTGAACGCGCTCTTTAATAAAAGTTTCAGTCAAAGCGGAAACATCCTTTATACTACCATTGAGCCAAAGAGCAGTATCTATACAATGTGCCAAGAGATCCCCAGTAACTCCAGATCCGGCAGCGTCTGCATCTAGACGCCATAACCCTTCACCTCCTTGGGGCAACTCTGGACTAATAGTCCAATCCTGTAAAAAATTTGCTCGGTAATGGAATATTCTACCCAATTTTCCAGAGTCTATTATCTGTTTTGCCA
The DNA here is from genome assembly GCA_049645725.1 of Maribacter sp. Taxonomy (GTDB): domain Bacteria; phylum Bacteroidota; class Bacteroidia; order Flavobacteriales; family Flavobacteriaceae; genus Maribacter. The sequence goes on along the minus strand of JBARUM010000572.1, from coordinate 8,692 downwards.
GTGTAACCGCCGGAATACGACGGTAATTATACCAAACAGTGTTCTTAACCCCAGCTTTTGCTATAGCTTCTACCATTTCTTCACCCTCTTCAAGGGTCCGAGAAAGTGGTTTTTCACATAATATCATCTTTCCGGCCTTTGCTGCTGCAATAGCGATTTGAGCATGCATATCATTGGGAGTGCAGATATCGACTGCATCAATGTCATCCCGAGCAATAAGTGTTTTCCAATCGGTTTCCCAAGATTCGTATCCCCACTGAGCCGCAAATGATTTTACCTTACTCTCCGTACGAGAGCAAACTGCTTTCAATACCGGATGGTATTCTAAATCAGGGAAAAAATTAGAAACCCGGTTATATCCGTTAGAATGGGTTCTACCCATAAAACCACATCCTATCAAACCAATTCTAAGTTCTTTTTTATTTGCCATATTCTTTCAAATTTTAATATCCATTATGAGTTCTGTAAACTACGGAAGAAGTTCTGTTACTGTTAACTCCAACCATGTAGTTCGCGTACCTTTATTAGTGTAGCTAAAATATCGTTCCACGTTTGTTGTTTGGTTAATACCGCATTATCGAACATACAGCCATCCCAACAAATATGTTTAAACGCTTTTGTTAACTCACCATTCTCCTTACGAAGCCAGAAACCTGCGTCATTGGCCACATCCAGTTTACCATTAGGGTCCGTGGCCAAACAATGACGACCTGTTTTGTCATGAGATCCAGTACCGTGCACTGTACCGTCGTTTTGAGCCACATGGAAGTCAATGGTCCATGGACGCAATGCATTTGTAACTTTTTTTAATCCGTTTGTCAAGGTTTCCCGATCATTCCAATCAAAATTTTGAGGAAGTATACGGTCTTTAGGAGCATTATAGCCCAGAAGATAAAGTAAGGTATGTGACATATCCGCTTGAAAACCAATATTTGGACGATCAACCTCCTCTAGGGTTTCTACCATAGCTTTCCAACTGTGCATTCCTCCCCAACAGATTTCTCCTTCTGCGGCCAGATTTTCATCATAATCCGCGGCCACATCACAAGCCTCTCTAAAAGTTTTTGCTATTAATTTGGTATTATTCACTGGGTCTTTGGACCATTCTTCGGGGCTAGAAGCCGAATCGATCCGGATAACCCCATAGGACCTAACCCCGTGTTCTCTTAATATTTTTCCATAATGACAGGATTTACGAACCATTTCAATGAATGTTTTACGGTCATCATCTGTCCCCAAGATAGGGCCACCCCAAATAGGTGCCACCAAGCTACCTACACTAAGTCCATAACTGGCTACCTTATCCGCAATTCTTTTGATTTCGTCATCCGAACCATCAATGTTAATATGTGGTTCTAAAAGTCCTAAATCCACGCCGTCAAATTTAATGCCGTTTACCTCGGCTGCTGCGGTCATTTCCAATAGCTTATCAAAAGATATCGGTGGTTCTGAGTCCGGACCCTTCCCGACTATTCCTGGCCACGTGGCATTATGTAATTTTGGAAAACTATTATTTTGCATGAGTTTCTATTTTTAGTTAAAAATACGCTTGATTACAATTTCAAATCCGGGTTTTTAGGTCCAAAATGTTTTAGCATCACAATTGGATCTGTACTACTATGGTTCACAATCGTCACCCCTGCTTTTGCCGTCTCTTCAGTCACGAAATACTCATCATGTGTTAATTGACCATAACGTATGAGCGATGGGGTTTCAATGTCCCAAACTCCCATTTTACCATGACCTTGCATCATAATCATTCCATAACATGCGCCATCTTTTATTGTTACTGTTTGACCAGGAAGCACCGTTAATTCTTTTGCGCTAAAAGCATCGGAACGATAACAAATCCATTTGTCAACGTACCCTTTCGCTTCCATCTCTTCCAATGGCTCTACAGGCAACGGGTTCATAAATCTTGTTTCCAACATATTCGGGTCTGTATTCAATTCCCAATCAATAACCTCCATTAATTGGTCAAAGTCACCCATTCTATCTTTTGGCGTTCCATTCCACAACAATTCCTCGGGAATTATTGCCTCATTTACCAAAGATTGATACCTGGCAAAGACGTCTGAAGCCTTCTGAGGCTCGTAAGTACACATACTTCCCGGTGCGTGAAGCATTCCAGGTGGCACATCCCAACCAGTTCCCGGCTCCAACCTAAAAGCAGATGAAAAGTTGGTAATCTTATTATCTCCTTTTGTAAAGTTCTTCAAACATTCTTTAATCTGTTCTTTGGTAGTACCTGGTGTAATTCCGAAAAAAGTATATGGGAAATCACCACCATGGTTATTTACCTGAGGTGGAAAGTAATACGCCTCTGGTTTTCCTTTTTGTCCAATTTTAGCAGCATGCTCATCATTATGGTGAATATGATGTGGTAACGGTCCCATGTTATCAAAAAATTTAGAGTACATGGGCCAACTCCCAAATTCGTTCCATAAGCGATTACCTATGATTTTACCCTTTAGTTCATCGATTACATCTTTCAAAAGAATCTGAATCTCTTTGCCATTATCTTCTAAGACAACAGGGCTTAAGCCTTCGTTCTTTCCTGTTAAAGGTCCGTTTTCGGCTGGTGTTGTGGAAGAAAACCAACGTTCATCTATACCTCCTCGTTCACCTCCCAAAACATAATAATCATCTGGGTGTAACTTGATTCTACGCCCAGGCACGCAAAAAGAACGTGGTACCCATGTAGGTGCCAAACGTAAAATTCCCTTGCCTTGTTCTAAAGCTTTTTCTGCTAATGTTGCCATAGTATTCTCTATTATTTATTTTTAAAATTGCTTTATAAATTCTTTAATCCTATTTGTTGTAAGTACTTCCAATTCCAATGAATAACTCCTGCTCTCCTCTGGCTTAAGCATTATTAAATTTCCATCTTTTCTGGCCTTGGCCTGACCTATGGGAGGATTTGTTGCCGGTTCCAGTGCTGTTACATATTCATTTTTTCCCCAATGCTGCCAATTAATTAACCATGGTAGTTGTTTTTTAGGGAACGACAAGGACACGGCCAGGTCGAGTTTTGCATTGTGCAATCCACAACAGGCTTTACCGTCTTCATCCGCTGTGACGTCTATAAAGGCCACATCTTCCCCCGTACCTGAATGTGCTTCTAGGGGCGCGGGGCATGTTTTAAAATCAACTCCTTCTACAAAAATCTTAGCTTCCGAGTCTGGGGTTGGAGATTCCCAGTCACCCTTCCAAAGTAATTTGGTTTCTTGATCTACTAATGGCCATCCAAAATTTACATGATACAATAGCATATGAGGGGTTTTTGTATTACTTAAATTAACGACCTCATCATTAATGGTGATTTTAGCCTCACCCAATCTTCCTGAAATGGTTCGTCTAAGCAGAAGAACGGGGCCGAACACTTGTGTTTGTCTAATAATGCCCGTAATACTCATATCCATCTTTCCTTCCACAGGATTTGGTTGTATTATAGAAACAATTTCAGCAGGTGTATTACTGATTAACCCATGAAGTCCACGTTCACCATATTCATCCTTTTCCGGTCCACCAACATGTGACAGCCCGCAAGTAGTCAAAAGACCACCTCCAAAATTACGGATCCATTCCATACCCGAATCTGAAAAACGAGCAGGCGGCGTAACCCCTAGATTGCTCAACCAAGCTAAGCTGTATTCGTTATAAAAGGCATCGGCAATATCCATCCCACGGTCTATAACCACTTTATACCTTAGTCCAGCCCCTGTATTGAACCAAGCAATTCGGGTTCCTTTGCCAAGCCCATTATCCAACACCGATGTCTCAATGCCTCCTATTTGTGCTACATTCGAAATTTTATTTTTACTATTACTTATATAACCAGTGTTCGACATTAGAATTAAAAGTATCTTTTAAATTTCATGTTTTTTAATCATCTCTTGAATAAACTTAAAGCCCTTTTCCGCCATATCCCAAGGTTGGGCAAACTCACGCCAAACGTTGATAGAATTTGCAAAATCAATATCATTCCTAGTAAAACCTTCAATGGTATACCAGCCATCGTAACCGATTTTAGCCAGGGCGGAAAAGCTTTCGTCCCAAGACACATTACCGGTACCGGGTGTACCCCTATCATTCTCGCTTATATGAACATGCCCCAAATAAGGAGCAATTGTTGCGATAGCCTCTCCTGAGTTTTTCTCTTCTATATTCGCATGGTGCGTATCAAACATTCCTTTCACATGCGGATGGTGAACTTTTTCCAATAGGTATTTTAACTGATCCATGGTATTGCACAAGTAGCATTCGAATCGGTTCAATGCCTCAACCCCCAAAAAGAGATTGGTTCCTTGCGCGTATGCTCCAGCCCTATTTAATATTTCCGCACTCCAATCATATTCCCGTTCTTGTGGCGCATGCTCAGCAAATGTACCGAAGGCAGAATGGAACGGACCGCAAAGAAATTCTGCGTTCAGGTCATGGGACCTATCTATGGCCCATTTAATTTTTTCAAAAGCCTTGGCCCTTACACTTGGTGACGGATCAATTGGGTTCCCTTCAGCGCCTACTACGGTAACCGCTGTAACTGCCAAACCAATATCTTGAGCGTGCTTACCAAGCTTGCGATAAGCAGAAACTTCTGGCGACCCAATAAAAAATTCTACTCCGTTATAACCAATCTCCTTTAAGCGGTCCATGATGGGCAACAAATCGTCAGAAACGCCAGCTGACCAAGCCAATACGTTAAACCCAATTTTGCTCATTGACTATAGGTTTTTCAATCGAATATTTCGATACTCCACTTTCATAGGCGGGCCAACATGTACCTGTACGCCCAGATGCCCTTTTGAGCTCCTGTTTATGGTATCATTATCGGTGACATCACTCATAAGGACTCCATTGACATAATGTTGAAGTCTATTTCCTTTAACCACTAAATGCACCTTATTCCAATCTTCACTTTTGATATTTGCTTTAAGTGAATCCGATTCTCCCAAAGACGCGACTACATCTCTGCTTTGCCAACAATTTTTCTCAACATTTGCTCTTAGTGATCCTGGTTCATCAGGATTATCTTGAGTGTTGATATTAACCTTTTCACCTCTATAGGCCAAAGTTGCCCGTTTTTTCTCTTCATAATTTTGACCCGTGTACCTCATCTTTCCATCTATATCAGCTTGATATCCTTTTAAAGCAAAAGGAACGGTATCCAAAGGCTCACTTCTGTAATTGATACCACTATTACCTGACTCACTGATCTTAAATTCCAATTCGAGCTCAAAATCCTCTGGTTGACCACCCTGCCAAATAATAAAGGTATTCCGTTTTAGTAACGTCTCCGGGGTAACTTCTCCCACTAGATTTCCGTTTTGCACGCTCCAATACGTTGGGTCACCTTTCCAATTCGTCAAAGTTTTACCATCAAAAATATCAACAAAATCGGCCTTTTCTGAAACCTCTACGATTGTCTCATCAGCCATTTTCTTAGCATCTTTTTTTTCCTTGCAACTAAATATTCCCAGTATGACAAAAAGTACTAGGGCTACTCTCAAAAAAACATTTTTAAATTTCATATCTCAAATCTTTCGTTATCTGTTATAGTAAATACTTAACCCATCCTTACCGGCAACTACAATATCCTTTTTTCCAGAAGTATTGATGTCTATTATCTTAAAAAACACTCCCGTTCCTTTACCGATACCGTAAGGTCCATAATCAATCACCTGTTTGCTAAATCCATCTCCGGTCCATTTAAAATAGTATAGTCCGGCAGCATCCATTCCACCTGGATCTTTTCCATTGTGCGCACGATATCGTTTGCCTGTAACCAATTCTTCTTGACCGTCTTGGTCCATATCTTCCCACAACATTGTGTGGTACTGCGAATTAAAAGGGTCTATCTGGTGCTTAATCCATTTGGATGGTTTTCCTTTAACTTGCTCATACCAATCCAGTCCGTAATCATGACCCTGACCAACTATTAGGTCGGCAAGTCCGTCTTTGTTCACATCGGTTACGATCATCGGTACGCTCGCCGTGCCCAATTCAAATTCTTGATGGAATTCCCATTCCTCCCCAAAGAAATTCTCCGGAGCCTCAAGCCAACCATTGTGTACTAAAACATCTACCCTTCCGTCTCCATTAATATCCCCAAAACCCAAGCCGTGTCCATGCTTCCCAGTTATGGCATGCGCTATAAATTTACCTGTTCCTTTACCGGTACCATCCAGTATCAATCGATAAACCACTAACGAATCATTGGGCGTGTTGGGTATAATCTCTACGACACCATCACCATCAATATCCCAACTTCTTGCAGTTTCAACATTACCCGGTTTAGCAATTACGTGTTCTTTCCATTCCGAACCGTTCTGAGGATTTTCTTTCCAAATCAATTCCTTGCCGAACCAACCGCCTGTAACAAAATCTAAATACCCATCCCCGTTAACGTCTAAAGGAATGGTGGAAAAATCATCATAATATTCTCCATACCGCTTGGCCGAACCTATATAATGACGATTTTGAAAATGAGGTCCCTCGTACCAGTAGGCACCAGAGACAATATCCAATATGGTGTCATTATCTACATCAAAAACACCAACAGATTCATAGCTCTCAGAAGCAATTTCTACTTTTTCAAAGACCAGCGGGGAAACTACATTTTTGATTACTTCTTTATTTTGTTGCGCAAAAAAAAATTGAACCATTAACAAAAACATCAAGTAACTCATGCAGCTATAATTCATCTCGGAATCTTTTAATTTACATTATCAGCACTAAATTTAGCCATAACAAAATATTGAAAAGATGAGTATATCATGTTATAAATCTTTCCTAAATCTATTTTTCAAATCAAATATTCATGCGCAAGAACGGTTCCAAGAATCATTCCCCAGTATCTGCTTCAGGAGCCTCTTTAAAAATAGGGTTTTCTGGGTTTCCGCCAGCTATTAGATAAGCTAATAAGTCCTTAACCTCATCATCATTTAATCTGTTAATGGTCCCCGGAGGCATCAAAGAAACAGTTGACATTTTGGTACTGGTTACATCACTTTTCGGAATACTTCTAATCACATCTGGTGCATATGGGTTTTGAGAGATTTTGTACTCCTCCCCTTCTTCACTTATCACTCTACCTACAATTGAATTTCCGTCTTTAAGAGAGAATACCGTAGAGTTGTATTGATCAGAGATAACTTCATTTGGATTTATTATTGACCTTAACATATCTTCAGGGGAAAAACGTGTGCCTATCTGTGACAACTCCGGGCCTATATTTTGTCCCTCTCCTCTCATAGCGTGGCATGTAATACAATTGGTGGCCAAATACATATTCCTACCTTGATCAAAATCCCTGTTCTCCAAGCCATCCGCCAATAAAGGCGCAATATCCTCTTCGGTCCAATTTTTTCTTGGCCCTTTGGGTTGAATGGCATTGCTCACCAAATCATTCCCAGAACTGCTTAGCAAAGAATCACCTGACATTTGATTATAGAATTCGAATTTGCTTTTTGTAACATTGGACAGCGCATTTTTCCTCGCCTTATCAACAAAACCGATATAGCTTCTTCCCGCCTTAAACGAAAATGCTTTATGGAACCATGTGAAATATTTCTCATGAAGTTCCGGTGTCCATCCATTTTTGGCGTCACTTAAAACATTACCGTAATAGGTGCTCTGCGCCGGAGGCATATTCTTTAACGTTTCCGCAATTGCCATTCCGTACTGCGGGTTTCTTAAAATAAGGTCAGCTGCCTCAGTGGCACTATTTGCCATGACATCAGAATTCTCGCCTGCCGGAGATTCCAACAAGGCAAGAGTTTTTGGTACTACGGATGTCTCGCCAACATATACTAAAGTCTTACTTAACAACTGATTAAGCACATCTGTTTGCGCGGGATAATGAGATGCCAAATATCCTCCTACCTTACGCTTGGTACTTGAACTGGGTTCTCCCAAACGTGATAAGGATAATTCGATGGCACGGACCAAATCTACCTGCTGGCCTGTATTCAATTTTGTGTAATCAATAGCTGTAAGGGTATTTATTAACTTGTCCTGATGACTTGCGTCCCCCTGTCTAGCTAAAGCAATCGCAGCATTAATTCTCTTTACATCATCCTTCTCTTCATATACCTTTTCTTGCCAAGAACCTACTGGTTGATGTTCAATGGCAATGCGTGCTGCATATTGTAAAAACCTATCTTCACTATCCAAGTGTGGCCAAGCTGCTGCGATGGCACCCTCTTTTTCTCCGGTATGATAGGTTTCCAATTCTTTTCTAATCTTATTCTCTTCCGTTTGTGCTAAAGCAATATGTTCGGTTGGTACCATATTACTATCGCCATCATAGGAAACCCTATACAGGTCAGAATCCAGCCTTCTACCTCCTGTCATAAAATACATAGCACCATCTGGCCCTATTACACCGTCTGTTAAAGGTAAGGGCAGTCCTGATAAGAATTCTTCTCTAGTACCTGAGTAGGTAGAGCCCTGCGTTTCCAGTTCCATCGCGTAAATAATTCCAAAGCTCCAGTCAAAAGCAAAAACACTTCGCTTATATTTTTCTGGAAATTTTGCATCCATCCCATAAATAACGGCCGTAGGTGAACCTTGTCCTATATTCATTACCGGTGGTAAATTATCGGGGTATGCAGGGGACCATTTTCCGTTACCCGTACGCCAACCGAATTCCGAGCCGCTGGTAACATGACAAATCCTTGTTGGTCTATAC
>JBARUM010000571.1:0-5011 GCA_049645725.1 Maribacter sp. | reverse complement strand
TCCATAGGGCTTTCACAGAAAACCAGGGACAGTCTTTATGGGTATGCATTATCCATCTGTAAAGCGGTCGACTATAATAACATTGGTACGGTGGAGTTTTTGGTGGATGATGACGGCAGTATTTATTTCATAGAGGTAAATCCGAGAATACAGGTGGAGCATACGGTCACCGAAATGATTACGAATATCGATTTGGTAAAGGCACAACTTTTTATCGCTGGAGGCTACAAATTATCGGATACGCAAATAAAGATTCAAAGTCAGGAGTCCGTCTTAGTTACGGGATATGCCTTGCAATGTCGAGTTACGACCGAGGATCCCGCCAATGATTTCAAACCTGATTATGGCGTTGTGACTACCTATAGAAGTGCATCGGGCCTAGGTATACGTTTAGATGCCGGTAGTATTTATCAAGGAGTATCCATTTCCCCTTTCTTCGATTCTATGTTGGTCAAAGTTTCCGCAATAAGTAGGACTTTGGATGGTTCTTGCCGAAAAATGCGTCGTGCGTTATCTGAGTTTCGAGTACGTGGCGTACAAACAAACATGGCCTTTCTGGATAATATTCTAAAGCATCCCACTTTCAGGGAAGGGAAGGTTACCGTGAATTTCATTAAGAACGAGGATAAATTGTTCGAGTTTGTAGAACCTCGGAACAGGGCGAATAAATTGGTTCAGTTTTTAGGGGATACCATAGTCAATGGCAACCCCGATGTAAAAAAAATAGACCCAGAACACAAGTTTTCCAAACCCACAATCCCGTCTTACGATAAATATGGGGCACATCCGAAAGGCACAAAAGATTTGCTTACGGAACTGGGGCCTGAAAATTTTGCCGATTGGCTAAAGAGCGAAAAGAAAATACACTATACGGATACAACCATGCGCGATGCGCATCAGAGTTTGTTGGCGACACGTATGCGTACCATCGATATGATGAAAGTGGCCGAGGGCTACTCCAAGAATTTTCCCGAAATGTTTAGTATGGAAGTATGGGGAGGGGCTACTTTTGACGTCTGCCTTCGCTTTTTACAGGAAAACCCATGGGAACGATTGGCGCTGCTGCGAAAAGCAATGCCCAACGTTTTGCTGCAAATGTTGATCCGAGGTTCCAATGGTGTTGGGTACACGGCGTATCCAGATAACCTGATCGAGAAATTCGTAGAACAATCTTGGGAAACGGGTGTGGATGTTTTCAGGATTTTCGATTCCCTTAACTGGATGAAATCGATAGCGCCCTGCATCGAACATGTAAGGAACAGAACCCAAGGTTTGGCAGAGGCATCTATCTGTTATACCGGGGATATCTTAAATTCTAAAAAGACCAAATACGATTTAAAATATTACGTACAACTGGCAAAGGAAATCGAGAATGCTGGAGCGCATATTTTAGGGGTCAAGGATATGGCCGGACTCTTAAAACCGGCTGCGGCCTTTGAATTGATTTCTGCCTTGAAGTCCGAGCTTAACATTCCCATTCATTTACATACGCATGATACCTCTTCCATTCAGGCGGCCATGTATCTAAAAGCGATTGAGGCGGGTGTGGACGTTGTGGATGTTGCACTTGGTGGCCTTTCCGGACTTACCTCACAGCCAAATTTCAATTCCGTTGTGGAAATGATGCGTTTCAACGAACGTGAAAATTCGTTGAATACCAATAAGTTGGCGGAATACTCCAATTATTGGGAAACGGTCCGCGGTTATTATTACACATTCGAATCAGGCCTAAAAGCAGGTTCAGGGGAAGTGTACACGCATGAGATTCCAGGTGGGCAGTATTCCAATTTGAAAGGGCAGGCTATTGCTTTGGGGTTAGAGGATAAGTTTCCAGAGGTCACTAAAATGTACGGCGATGTCAACCAACTTTTTGGAGATATCGTTAAAGTTACGCCAAGCTCAAAAGTAGTGGGCGACATGGCGCAATACCTAATTGCGAATGGATATACTACTACTGATGTGATGGAAAAAGGCGAAACCATGTCCTTTCCAGATTCCGTAAAAAGCTTCTTTAGAGGAGATTTGGGTCAGCCCGTTGGCGGATTTCCGAAAGAATTGCAAAAGATCGTTCTACGGGATGAAAAACCATATACCGAGAGACCCAATGCCCACTTGGAACCTATTGACTTTGATAAAGAGTTCGCTTCCTTCAAAAGAAAGTTCAAAAAGGGAATGGGACGTGATTTGCAAATTACCGATTTCTTATCCTATAAGTTATACCCCAAAGTATTTCTCAATGCTTATAACCAACATTTGAAATATGGCAATGTGATGAACATTCCCACCAAGAATTTTTTCTACGGAATGGATGTTGGCGAAGAAATTATCGTAGAACTGGACCGAGGGAAAAATGTGTTGATTTCACTTATGCTCAGGGGAGAACCTGACGATGCGGGAAATGTTAGTATTTACTTCAAGGTAAACGGGCAGCTGCGTAATGTCGTGGTAAAAGACACCTCCGTCAAAGTAACTAAAATCGAAAACAAAAAAGTGGATAGTGCCGACCCCAAACAGATCGGGGCACCGCTGCAAGGCCTTCTTTCCAGTATTTTGGTCAAAAAAGGGCAAGAAATAAAAAAGAACCAGCCTTTGTTTGTGATAGAAGCCATGAAAATGGAAAGCACCGTTACGGCTACAGAAGAAGGTGTTGTAAACCATATTCAATTGACAAGTGGGTCTTTAGTAAATACGGATGATCTTGTGTTAGTACTTGAATAAATGATTTACGTATGTATAATAATCGGTCTGGATTAGGCGATCTCTTTGGCTCCTTCCATCGTTACTCATAGAACAGTGACCAAGTATACCGCTAAAACGAAGTCACTATTACCCTATCGATAGCTGAGGGAAGACTTTTTGAAATCGTTTGTTTTATCCCTTTTATTTAGTATTTGGATAAGAAAATAACAACAGCTGAATGGAATACACTCTAGTTCGCGGTGAAATAAAGGCGGGTCATGGCGTTGCATCTGGCAAAGGCAAGGATGAACGCTATCCGGAAGGGACTTTAAGACAACAATTAAAACATTTTCTAGAACGCGGTCTCGATTTGAGCCACTATTTCATGGGTACAATCAATCTGGATATTTCACCTAGCTCCTATAAAATAAAGAAGCCAAAACATTTTTTTAAGAACATAGCTTGGTCGGAATATATTCCACCGGAGAATTTTTATTTTTTTGATGTAAACCTTCATTATAAGGATAAGAGCTATGAAGGATTGGTGTATATGCCAGATCCCGAAACAAAAGAAGATCATTTTCAAAAACCGACCATTCTCGAATTAGTCTTCCCAAAAATAGAAGGCTTGGAGTACGGTGTTATGGTAGAAATTAGGCCTAAGAAAGACCAACTTGAAATTAGCAACAACTAACCTATGAAAAGTCGCTTATCCGCTATACGTCTCCTACGGGTGATGAAGAGTTCCTGATACCAAAAAAGCTGTAATTAAAGCACAACCTGAATGAATAAAGGGAAGTGAATATACACCTACACGACAAAAAAGTAAGTTTAACATTGACCGGCAGCGGGACTATTACAAAAAACCATGCTTAGCCTTTGAACTATAAAACATGAGCGTAACTACCTTAAAAACACTTTTTAAAAGAGATTTAGAACAACTGAAAGCGGAGCTGGAACAGTATAAGAAGGAAGAGAACATGTGGGTGACCGAGCAATCCATTTCCAATTCAGCAGGAAATTTATGTTTACATATCGTCGGAAACCTGAATGCCTATATTGGTGTGGGCCTGGCGAAAATAACCTATATCAGACAACGGGAACACGAGTTTTCCGCAAAAAACATTTCTAGGGCCACCTTGGTGCATCAAATCACGGACACTATTCAAATTGTAGAAAAGGGATTGAATAACCTGAGACCAAACCAAATGACCGAGCAATTTCCTATTGTCATCTGGGATAAACCCACCGAAATGGAATATACATTAATGCACCTATTAACGCATTTAAATTACCACCTAGGCCAAATTAACTACCATCGAAGATTACTAGATGAGTAAATCCCATAAAGGGATTCGGCCAACAGGCTCCCCTATTGTTTTGTCCGAAAATCATAATCCTAATTATTTTTACGCAGTTAACTGCATATTTTATATCTTTACATAATAGTCATACCATGGAGAACGACTTAGTGAAACAACTAGGCTATGCTAACCTGGATACCCGGCTTAAACGCATAAGCGATAAAATGTCGCACAGCTTACGTGCCATGTACCGAGAGCTACAACTGGATACAGAACCCAATTGGTACCTTGTATTATGGATTGTACAGGAAAAACCAGGGGTATCCGTTATGGAAATTGCAACGCGATTGCAATTCAGGCATCAATCTGTAATGAAGATGACCAATAAAATGATTGTTAAAGGTTATCTCGAAAGTGAAAAAGACCCTTCGGATAAGCGAAAAACCATATTTAACCTCACCCAGAAAGCAAAGGATAAGATGCCCCTATATAACCAAATATGGGAAATAGGTAAATCAGTAACACTACAGTTACTAAATGGGGATACCGAGATTATGCAACATCTAGAACGGCTAGAGGATAATCTGGAACATGTATCCTTTGGGGAGCGTATCGCACAGGAATTAAAAAAGAAGCACTCGTGAAAGAACATCACTATGAGACCCACTTAAATTGGACAGGTAATACCGGTGAGGGTACCAAAAACTATCGCGCTTATCAACGAGATTACGAAATTAGTGTTATGGGGACACAACATCGTATTTTGGGTTCGTCTGACCCCTCCTTTCTGGGCGATGCGTCGCGCTACAATCCAGAAGAACTTTTCCTTGCTTCTATTTCTTCCTGTCATATGCTTTGGTATTTGCATTTGTGCTCGGTATATCAGATTACGATTACGGAGTATTACGACAATGCCACGGGAATTATGGAGGAAGATGAAAACGGAAGTGGACGTTTCACAGCCGTGACCTTGCACCCGCAAGTTAAAGTGGAGGGTTCGGATATGATTGCCAAAGCAAATGCGCTTC
>JBARUM010000570.1:0-5257 GCA_049645725.1 Maribacter sp. | reverse complement strand
TGTTAATCCTGAGGTTTTAACTCCTCAGGCCGCATTCGATTTTGTCCTAGATGATTTGAATACAGCAATCAGCAGTGGTCAATTACACACCAGTGGCCCTGTAGCAACAGGTGATCCCTTACAATTTGTACTTGGAGAAGCGGCTGCTAGATTTATCAGAGCCAAGGTAAATTTAAATTCAGCTAGTATTCTTGGAGCTGCTCCTGCAGGTGCCATGGATGCTGTTATAGCGGATGTTGATGCCATCGAAGCTCTTGGATTCGAACTTGATTTAGTTGGTCCCGGTGAAGATTATTTTGACATCTGGAGACCAGATTCTAATTCAGAAGTAATCTATTACATGAATACAGGTACTGGAAACAGAGTGCTCAACATGATACACCCAAACCAATCTGGATGGAATGGTTTTGTTACCCTGACGGAGACGTATAGATTATTTGGTTCAGATGATGTTAACGATGATGCTAGATTAGGACTTGCTGGTCCTGATTTTGACGGTGTGAGTACTGGATATCTTAGGGGGCAACAATTAGACGGTGATGGTAATCCATTAACTGACAGACAAAACGCTCCCTTAGTTTATGAAGATGAATTGTTAACTAGTTTAGAGATTAATAACGAGCGTACCGGTATAAGGGTTGTTAAATATCCTCAAAGAGGTCCTGAAGGAACGCCTAACGGTTTTACAAATTCAGAGAACGTTTGGTTACGCTTGTCGGAAGCATACCTTATGAGAGCTGAAGCTGCCCTAAGAGGTGGTTCGGGAGGAAATGCCGATGCTGATATTAATGCACTAAGAAATAGAGCTGGTGCGACTCCCCTTGGTTCGGTTTCTCTGCAAGATGTATATGATGAGTATAAAAGAGAAATGAACGCTGAGGCGAATATCGCTGGAATGAGAGCTGTCCAAGTTAGGTTTGGAACTTTTGCGGAAACTTGGGAATTAAAGAATGTTCAAGATGATTTTAGGGTTCTTTTCCCTATACCAACTACGGCATTGGCTTCTAATCCAAATTTGGTTCAGAATCCTGGGTATTAATTTTATTACCTTGAGTTTAAATTTAAGTGAAAAAGGGAGGCTAAATGCCTCCTTTTTTTATTGGTTTTTGTCATTTTGATTTTAAAATTCCCTAACACAAAAAGAACTATATAAACAAAGCTACGGCAATACCGCAATAAATATCATTTATAAATCAAAATGTAAACGTTTACATTAATTATTTGTAACTTTCGTCCCTCTAATGATTTCGAAAACCGCTTCATACATTTTTGCCTCCCTAGTGCTTTTGGGTACACTTCTAGGTTATATATCCCCTGCTATAGCCCTACTCATAGGTATGATTAGTGGTATTTTTCAAATTTCTGATAAAACCGTAGTTCAGAAAAGTATTAAAAGTCAAAAACTACTATTACAACTATCGGTAGTTGGTTTGGGTTTTGGCATCAACATCCAGGATGCCTTAATAATGGGTTCTAATAGTTTCTTTTTAAGTCTTGTTGCCATTGTTCTAACATTTATAATTGCCATTACATTGGCCAAAATATTAAAAGCCGAACGGGTAACCACCATTTTAGTAGCTTCTGGAACCGCTATTTGTGGAGGTAGTGCAATTGCAGCTGTAAGCCCCAGTATTAAGGCAAACTCAAATCAAACGTCCATAGCTTTAGCCATTGTTTTTCTATTAAATGCAATTGCCCTATTTATATTTCCTTATGTTGGTCACTACTTTGATTTAAGCGAAACACAGTTTGGCCTTTGGTGTGCGATAGCAATACATGACACAAGTTCCGTTGTAGGAGCCAGTGCCGTTTTCGGCCCAGAAGCTCTGAATGTTGCTACGACCACAAAATTAGTAAGGACACTGTGGATCATCCCGCTAGTTCTTATTATATCTTTCGGTTCAAACTCCAAAGAAAAATTTACCTTTCCCTGGTTTATTTTGGGTTTTTTAGGGGCCATGGCAATTGCTACGTACATACCCCAAATAGGAGCCTTATCAGATAAAATAGTATGGCTTGCCAGGAAGGCATTAATTTTCACCCTATTCCTTATAGGACTTCAAATCAACATCAATCAATTAAAAAAATTAGGATTTAGTATACTGGGTGTAGGTATTTTCACTTGGTTGATACTGGCCGTAATATCACTCCTCTACATAATAAACTACGTAAACCTATAATTAGGATTTTAAGGTGAATATTCTACTTTTGTTCAAAGTAGAGTCAAAATTATATAAAAACCAATTACAAAATGTCGGGAATAAAGGACATAGCCAAATTAACTGGTCTCTCGCTTGCTACGATTTCCCGGGTATTTAATGATAGTGAATTAGTATCTCCGAAAACCAAAAAAAAGGTTTTAAAAGCAGCAAAAGATTTAGACTACCAACCCAATATGATGGCTTCTGCCCTAAGAAGTGGCCGGAGTAAAATAATAGGTGTAATTGTTCCTGAGATAAATAATCACTTTTTTAGCAGTATTATTAACGGAATAGAACAAAAATTAAGAAGCTCAGGGTATCACCTAATTATTGCCCAATCTCATGAAGTCCAATCCACCGAAATAACCGCTCTCCAGTCCTTTATCCAATTAAATGTAGTTGGGATTCTAATTTCTATTTCCAAGGAAACCAAAAATATTCCTTTCTTAAAGAAATTTGATTCAAAAGTGCCAGTAGTTTTCTTCGATAGGCTGCCTAGCTTCAAAACAAAGAATTTAGTTGTCCTTGACGATTACAAAGGTGCTTTTATGGCTACGCAATATTTGATTGATTGTGGTTGTAAACAATTGTTACACATCCAAGGCAATCAGAACGTATCTATTTTTAAAAATCGAAAAAAAGGTTTTGTGGACGCTCTTGTACAAAACAATCATGAAATCATTAAAGAAAATAGTTTTGAAATAATTGGAGATATTGCAAAAGACACTTCTTTGATTAAAAAAATTTTGTCAAAACATCCAGATATTGATGGGGTTTTTGCACATGGGGATGAAAGTTGTCTCTATGTAATTAACATTTTAAAAACACTAAATATTATGATTCCCGAGCAGGTACAAATAATAGGCTTTGGAAATACAGAATTTGGGGCATTAACAAATCCTAAGATGACCACAGTGGACCAAAAATGTTTGGAAATGGGAATTTTAGCCGCAGATATGCTTCTCAAGAATTTAAAGAAAAACAATAAAGAAAGTTCTAAATTAGTATTAGTACCAGAGCTAATTATAAGGGATTCTACAAAACAAATTATCCTAGATTAGAATCCAAACATAAATTAAAACTCCAAAAACTGTTTCATTTGCAAATCAAGAGATTTTTCTAAATTCTCGTCCATAACCTTATTGTCGTTATCCAATAATTTATAAATCGAAGAAATAGGATTTTTATTAGGATGCACATACATTCCCAAATGATTTAGAACATCGGAAAGATGATCCATTCCTCTTAAATTACCGGCACGACCCGAGGCAATACCAGTAATGCAAGCCTTTTTATTAAAAAAGCTTTGTTGTAGTTCTCTAACAGAGATAGCATCCAATACCAACTTGAGTATCCCAGGATAACTTCCATTATATTCTGGAATAAAAAACCAAAATTTTGAAGATGGAATAAAATAGGTGTCTTGAAACTCCGTAACACTTGCCGTTTGATTCTTATACATATCGTCCGATATAACATTACCCTCTATACCGGATAAATCAAAAAAGCGGACCTCATCATTTGTTCTTTCCTGAAGTTTCAGATAAACATATTTGGCAAAATGTACCGTTTTGTTATCCTTTCTATTTGAACCTGATATTATTGTAATCATCTTAATTTCAAATTAATGATAAACCAATTATTAAAAACGGCTAAAAATAATAATTTTATAAATGTAAACGTTTACATTTCGTATTTTTTTACTACATTTAGCCACAACAAGAGTATTATTATGAGTATATCCAAAAGTAATATCTCACCATACGTCATAGGAACTATGAGGTTGGGGAAATGGGGTAGCAATCTTTCTACCAAGGAATATGAAAAATTTATTGAATCCTGCTTGGAACTTAATTTGATAGACTTTGACCATGCCGATATTTACGGAGATTATACTACCGAATCCGAATTTGGAAATGTCCTTAAATATCGTTCCGATTTAAGACAAAAACTACGTATTATCACAAAATGTGGAATTAAGATGAAGACGGATAACCGTCCTGACCATAAGATTAAATCTTATGACCTTTCCAAAAGGCATATAAAAAATTCCGTCGAGGCCTCCTTGAACAATTTGAATACTGAACATATTGATTTATTGCTTCTACATAGACCAGATTATTTAATGGATCCAAATGAAATAGCGGAAGCTTTTACAGAACTTAAACGAGAAGGCAAAGTTAGTGAATTTGGGGTTTCAAATTTTTCAGTTTCCCAATTTGATTTATTAAATTCATTTACTCCTCTAGTTACCAATCAAATAGAAATATCCATATCGCAGAGAAAAGCATTTGACGATGGAGCTTTGAATCAGTGTCTAAAGTTAGGAGTTATTCCCACTGCTTGGTCTCCGCTTGGAGGAGGTCTTCTTTTTCAAGAATCAAAAGATGCTTCAACAAAAAGAATACAGCAAACTCTTGTAGCACTTGGCAAAAAATATAACTTAACAGCTGACCAGGTTCTTTATGTTTGGCTTAAAAAGCATCCAGCGGGAATCATTCCCGTATTGGGAACCTCAAAAATTTCACGAGTTAAGGCAGCATGTAATGCTTTGAAAGTAACCTTAAGTCACGAAGAATGGTACATGCTTTGGGAGGCAGCTATTGGAGAAGAAATTCCCTAAACCTTAATACTAAAAAATCACTTTTATGAGTAATACGAAAATTCAAATCAGATCTCCACATTTAGAGGGGGCAGAAGTTTCTTGGTTCGCACCTATTTGCAATGGTGATGACCGATATATGGGCGAACGCAACATGGCCTATAAAAGTACATTTAAAAACGCTTCTGAAATACTGTTGACCGCGGATAAAAATGGTTACAGAAATATTCTTTGCCCTTCTTCGTATTTAGTAGGTCAAGATACCTTACCTTTTGTAGCTGCCGTTGCACCTATGACGGAACAAATAAATATATTGGCCGCCGTAAGATGCGGGGAAATACATCCTCCAATGTTGGCCAGAACGTTGGCAACCATTGACCATATCCTAAAGGGTAGATTTACAATCAATATCATTTCTTCCAATTTGCCTGGGGAAGATGCTTCTTCAGAAGAT
>JBARUM010000569.1:0-11660 GCA_049645725.1 Maribacter sp. | reverse complement strand
TTTGTTGGGATTTTTGATAGCTGAATGGTATTCGCCTTCAGAGCTTATGTCGCCATATTTGTTTAAAAGGTTTTCTCTAGGAACGGATACTTGATTGAACCATATTTTACCGTTATCTACTCCGTTGAGTCCTAATTTGTAACCGTTATCCTCAACGGTCACTCCTGAGATTACTTCATGTTTATCGTCTCGTATTGGGACTAAAATTGCATGAACGCCTTCATTTTTACCATTTACGATGAGCTGTGCAAAGACCGAGGCCATTTTAGCGTGTAAAGCGTTACCGATATATTCTTTATTATCACTTTTACCAGGCGTGTGGATAATTATTTGCTCGGTTATCCTATCATAGGTTGCTGTAGTTTTAATTCCCCTTACATTAGATCCGTGTCCCGTTTCGGTCATGGCAAAGCAACCCAACAATTCGGCTGTTCCTGCCTTGCTTAGAAAGGCATCGTGATGCTTTTTGGTGCCTAGTTTTTGTATGCTACCTCCAAAAAGCCCAAATTGGACCCCAAATTTTATGGTCAAACTACCATCAACATACATCATGTTTTCAAAAATAGTAGCATAACCTTCCATATCACTGGTCCCACCATAGGCCTCTGGATAGGCCATGGCTCCGTAGCCCTCCCGAGCTAAAAATTGAATCTGCTTCAAAACAAGATCTCGAAAAGATTCCTTATTTCGATGTATTCCCCAATCAAAAATCGGGTTTTTTAGAACAGCCCTAAAATTATCAACAACGTTGGCATGTTTGCCTTTTAATAGGGTATCTAGTTCTGAGACGTTGTAATAGTCAGATGAAGGTTCATGAACGACCTCTACATCAAATAAATGGTTATAGTGATTAGGTTGTATACCAAGATTTATCTCTATTTCTTTTAGATGTTCGTTGAAAGGGCATATCTCGTGGTATGTACAAACAACTTTTTGACTAAAGGTTGCTAAGGGATAAATTTCACTTTCAATCAACCTTACCTTGGATGCCGAAATAAGCTGTCTCCATTTTTTGAATTCGCTACTCAAAGGAGGGTTATCAACTTTTAGCCAAGATTTTAAAACTTTTTTCTGGTCTGCGTCTATACTGGAATCTTCCTTTATTGCCTTTTCAACTACATTTATCTCTGAAGTGGATAGTAGGTCGTCCGACCAGATGACATAAAAAATGGGAATATATTGTAGTATTCCCAAAGGGTAATTTTCCTTTTTCATAATCTGAAATTACGAAATTTATTCACTATAAAATAATCTCAAATCTAGGTTCTGATAGCTATAAGATTCTTTTTCTTTTTCCGCTATCTTTGTCAAAGAAACGCGTTTTGGATTCTTTCAAAATATAATTTGGGTTAATTCCGCCTTACGTGTATGCTCTGATATTATTGGAAATGTTATGAACGAATTTTTGGACCCTACTGGAGACAGTTTCACTAATGAAGAACTGGATATAGAAAGAGCTTTGCGTCCGGTCACTTTTGATGATTTCACAGGTCAGGAACAGGTCTTGGAAAACTTGAAGGTTTTTGTGGAGGCGGCCAATCAAAGAGGAGAAGCTTTGGACCATACGCTGTTCCACGGGCCTCCAGGTTTGGGAAAAACCACATTAGCGCATATTTTAGCCAATGAGTTGGGGGTAGGGATAAAAATAACCTCGGGTCCGGTGTTGGATAAACCGGGAGATCTGGCTGGGCTATTGACCAATTTGGACGAGCGAGACGTACTTTTTATAGACGAGATACATCGGTTAAGTCCAATAGTGGAAGAATACCTCTATTCAGCAATGGAGGATTATAGAATCGATATTATGATTGAGACCGGTCCCAATGCGCGTTCCGTTCAAATTAACTTGAGCCCTTTTACCCTTATTGGTGCAACTACACGCTCCGGACTATTAACCGCGCCTATGAGGGCCCGATTTGGTATACAAAGCAGGCTTCAATACTACGATACGGAGTTACTTTCGACAATTGTTCAACGTAGCGCGGAGATTTTGAAAGTTCCTATAACAAATGATGCTTCAATAGAAATAGCTGGCAGAAGTCGCGGTACTCCAAGAATATGTAATGCCCTTTTGCGACGCGTTCGTGATTTTGCCCAGATAAAAGGAAATGGTAATATCGATATGGATATATCCAAATTCAGTTTAAAAGCTTTAAATGTAGACGCTCATGGCCTGGATGAGATGGATAATAAAATATTGACCACTATAATTGATAAATTCAAAGGAGGGCCTGTTGGGGTCACTACGATAGCCACTGCTGTTTCTGAAAGTGCTGAAACCATAGAAGAGGTATACGAGCCGTTTTTAATTCAACAAGGATTTATTATGCGCACTCCCCGTGGCAGAGAGGTAACCGAATTGGCCTATAAACACTTGGGAAGGATTAAGGGGGGCACTCAACCTGGATTGTTTTAGATGAAAAATCTTCCTAGAGTAACAGGTCTTCAAGTCTTCAAGAATAGAAAAGGTATCCTTAAAAACCCGTTGCCTTTTCATCATGCCAACTTCAAAAGGTTGGGTGATACTTTTAAAGTAAGTGTAGGACCTGCCAAGACCATAGTTTTTACCAGAGACCCTGTATTCGTTAAACACATTCTACAGAAAAACCACAGGAAATATCATAAATCTTCATTACAAACAAAAGATTTGGCCAAGTATATAGGTAGGGGTCTATTAACATCAAATGGGGAACATTGGCGTGTTCATCGTAGAATGGTGCAACCGGCTTTTCATAAAAAGAAACTAGAGGGTATGCTTAGCACGATGAGATTGGCTATTAGAGATGAATTGTTGCGTGTACGTCCAAACGAAGTCCAAGATATATATCCGCTAATGGGCGATTTGGCTTTTCAGGTGGTGGCTAAATCACTTTTCAGTAGAAATGATATCGAAAAAGAAATGGCCCAACTTAAAGAAATCACAGAAACCAACCAGCAAATGCTAATTCGTGAAATGCGGCAACCTTACATGAACTGGTGGTTTAAACTCAGTGGTGCCATTGCTCGTCATTTAAAACTATCTAAAGAAGCAAGGATTATACTCAATGGGATTATTGAGGAAAGAATTACGTCGGGTTTGGAAAGAGATGATTTGTTGGATATGCTTCTAAGGGCAAGGTACGATGATGACACTGGAATGTCCCGGAATCAGCTTATTGATGAAGTTTTGATACTATTCACCGCTGGTCATGAGACTACTGCCAATGCCCTGAGTTTTGCACTATTCTTATTGGCGAAAAACCCCGACAAGCAACAGAAAGCATTTAATGAGATTTCTATGGTTGACCTAGAAAAAAGGGATGTTCTAGAGGTCATATCGTCTCTCACCTTTGTGAAGCATTGTGTAGAAGAGGCCATGCGCTTGTATCCCCCTGCTTATTATATAGACCGTATGTCTGTGGAAACAGATCGGTTAGGGGATTTTGTAGTTCCAAAAAACACCATGTTTTTATTAGCTATATATGAGCTACATCGTGATGCTCGGTTTTGGGAATCTCCAGAAAGTTTTATGCCTGAGCGTTTCAGTACTTTGGATAAAAAAGAACTTTCAGATTACTATTTTCCTTTTGGAGCCGGACCACGAATGTGCGTAGGTAACAATTTCGCAATTTATGAAATGGTACTTACGGTAGCTGAAATTTTAAAAAGATATAGGATAGAGCCAACATTGGATGACGTTACAATAAATCCATTAATATCGTTGCGTCCAAAAGATGTCCCACTAAAATTTATAAAAAGAGGCTAAGTGTTCTATAACATGAAACATTGGTACGAATCAAGAAAATAGTACCTCAACTTTTTTCAGCAGATACTTTTGTTTGAGAGCTTTGATGACGTTTTTATTTTTTTAAAAATCACAAGTGTTACTATTTTTCATTGTATTTATTTCTGATTTAAAGAGCTAACCTTGTCAGTTACAAAAGGTATTGACCCATTCATACATTATTTTTTCATCGATTTTATTTATTATTTAACTTAATAATCAATAAATAAAACACCAAATTATGAAAGGAAGAGGAATCGTTATATTGCTCTTTTCATGCATCCTTTGGGTAGGATGCAAAGAAAAAAAGAGTGAAAATTTAGAAGTAATTGAAAACACAAACTTAGATACGAACCTTGTAGAACATGGGAAATACATGGTGAACGTATTAGGCTGTGCTGACTGTCATACTCCAAAAAAAATGACTTAAGAAGGACCTATACATGATATGGAAAAATATATGATGGGTTTTGATGGTTCCATGGAGCTCCCGCCAATACCTGATAATGTCACCTTGGGGCCATGGGTACTGTTCAAGGGGGATCTTACAGCTGCCATTGGACCTTGGGGAACTTCTTATGCAGGAAATTTAACACCACATGAAACTGGAATTGGCAATTGGACATTGAATCAGTTTACAAAAGCATTAAGAGAAGCAAAATTTAAAGGTCTAAAAAATGGCAGGCCAATGATGCCACCAATGCCTCGGCATTATGCATACCTAACAGATGCCGACATAGAAGCAATCTTTACATACCTGAAATCGATTGAGCCTATTGAAAACTTAGTGCCAGGATACCAGCCTCCTTCTTCATAGTACATTTTTGCTAATGTAATTTTCGACGTAACTTCGGTTTATGAATCGAAATGATATAACCCAACTTATAAAGACCGAAGCTAAACGCCTCGGTTTTTTATCTTGTGGTGTTTCTAAAGCGGATTTTTTAGAAGAAGAAGCCCCTAGATTGGAAAAATGGCTTAATAAAAATATGCATGGCGAAATGGGGTATATGGAAAACCATTTTGACAAACGCTTGGACCCAAGATTATTGGTGGATGGGGCAAAATCTGTAATATCATTTACACTCAATTATTATCCTGAAGCAACTCAAGAAGATGATACCTATAAGATATCTAAATATGCTTATGGCCAAGATTACCATCACGTTATCAAATCGAAATTAAGACAGTTGCAAGAATTTATTTCTGAGGAAATTGGGGAAGTAAATGGAAGAGCTTTCGTTGATTCCGCCCCGGTCTTGGATAAAGCATGGGCAGCTAAAAGTGGCCTTGGATGGATTGGGAAACATAGCAATTTGTTGACGCAACAAGTGGGCTCCTACTATTTCATTGCCGAACTTATTGTGGATTTAGAACTAGAATACGATATGCCGGTTACCGACCATTGCGGCACTTGTACGGCATGTATTGACGCTTGTCCGACGGGCGCCATCGTTGAACCCTATGTGGTGGATGGCAGTAAATGTATTTCTTACTTCACCATTGAACTTAAAAATGAAATCCCCAATGAGTTTCACGGCCAGTTTGATGATTGGGCTTTTGGGTGCGATATTTGCCAGGACGTTTGCCCATGGAACAAATTTTCAAAACCGCATAGCGAGCCGCTTTTTAATCCCCATCCAGAGTTACTTTCTTTATCTAAAAAAGACTGGGAAGAAATTACAGAGGACGTCTTTAAAAAAGTGTTTCAGAAATCGGCCGTAAAGCGCACCAAGTTCTCAGGTCTGCAACGCAATATAAATTTTTTAAAGTAAATCCTATTACTCAATCGATTTCGTTGGCGCCAAGGAATTCTTTTTGAATTAAGTTTCGCTCTTATCGCATTAAAAATATTATATTGGTTTGTTCTTAATTTTAGGAAATACGCAGTTTGTAGCTACAATTTTTAGGATTTTGAAAGTATATTTAAACCAAACGAAGATATAAATGAAAATAGGTAAACCAAGCTTAAGTTTTTGGCAGATATTTAATATGAACGTGGGGTTCTTGGGAATCCAATATAGTTTCGGACTGCAACAAACTGCCATCAATCCTATTTTCTTGTATCTTGGTGCTCCTGAAGAAATGTTACCTATTTTAAATATTGCCGGCCCGGTTACAGGATTGGTGGTACAGCCTATTATAGGTGCAATGTCCGACAAGACTTGGTCCAATAGATGGGGTAGGCGTAAACCATACTTTTTAGTTGGTGCACTAATTGGGAGTTTGTGTCTGTTTGCTTTTCCAACAAGCCCTGTACTCTGGTTCGCAGTAGGTCTATTATGGATTTTGGATGTAGGTAATAATATGGCCATGGAACCCTATCGTGCCTTTGTAGGAGATAAGTTGCCGGAAAAACAATTAAGTCTCGGTTACCAAATGCAAAGCTTGTTCGTTGGGGCAGGAATCCTATTGGCGAACGGATCAATTGTATTATTTCAATATTTGTTCGGCGATGAATCTATTGAAGTTGCTGGATCAATTCCAGAATGGTTGTACTTTTCGTTCTATATAGGCGGTATATTGTCTATCACCACTATCCTTTGGTCTGTTTTCAAAACTCCAGAGATTCCTCCTTCAGAAGAGGAGCTTGCTCAAATCAATCATGGCAAAACATTACCTGTAGCTCAACGTATTGCCAAACCTTTCAAAGAAATTGGTGCAGCGGTAAAGGATATGCCAACCTTTATGTGGAAATTGGGAGCCGTCTACCTTTTTCAATGGTATGCTCTTTTCATATACTGGCAATATATTACACCATTGTTTAAACTCACCTTAGGTTACTCTACTTCTGAAGCAGCTTCACAATCTGCCCAGATGAGCTTGACCTATAATATCGTTACAATGGTGGTCGCATTGGCCCTAGTGCCGCTTACACTAAAATATGGTGGGAAAAAAGTATATGCCTTAAGTCTTGTAGGTACTGGATTGGCGCTGTTTGCAATTCCTTTTATTAATGACTCTTTTTTGGTGCTTGCACCCATGGTGTTTTTCGGTGTAGGTTGGGCGGCAATGATGGGAATCCCTTACACAATGGTATCCAAAGTGGTACCCCAGGATAGAAGAGGAGTTTATATGGGAATATTAAATATGATGATTGTAATTCCTATGGGCATAGAAACATTGACTTTTGGACCAATTTATAAATATCTACTTGGAGGCAGTGCCGTAAATGCCATACTATTTGCTGGGGCGTTTTTTATAATTAGTGCAATTTTGGCTATGCGATTGAATCTTCCCAAGAATACCGAATGAACACTGAGCCCTTTTTGAGTCTAAAATGTTGTTTTTTATTTTACTTAAACCTGAAACGGGTGGTACATTTCCAAAGAATACAACTAAATTTGTTTTCCAAAATGAAACCCTATGAGTAAACAAAAGCAACGCAGGGAAGCGCTTATTTATCATGCTAAGCCCCAACCAGGAAAAATAAAAATAGTACCTACCAAACCTTATTCCACGCAAAGGGATTTAGCTTTGGCTTATTCACCTGGGGTTGCGGAACCTTGTTTGGAAATCGCTAAGGACAAAGAGAACGTGTATAAGTATACGGCTAAAGGGAATATTGTAGCCGTTATCTCCAACGGAACAGCGGTTTTAGGATTGGGGAATATAGGACCTGAAGCTTCTAAGCCCGTTATGGAGGGTAAAAGTTTACTTTTCAAAATTTTCGCGGATATTGATGGTATCGACATTGAATTGGATACCGAAGACGTTGATAAATTTGTTGAAACCGTTAAGATGATTGCACCTACTTTTGGTGGAATTAATTTAGAAGATATTAAAGCTCCCGAGGCATTTGAGATTGAAAGACGACTTAAGGAGGAGTTGGACATTCCTGTGATGCATGACGATCAACACGGAACAGCTATTATATCTGCTGCAGCTTTGCTAAACGCATTAGAACTCACGGGAAAAAAAATAGACAAAGTAAGAATAGTCATTAGTGGTGCTGGAGCGGCAGCTGTTTCGTGTACAAGGCTATATAAAGCCTTTGGGGCAAGTCCAAGCAATATTGTAATGTTGGATAGTAAGGGCGTTATACGAAGCGACAGGGAGAGTTTATCCAAAGAAAAACTGGAATTTGCTTCGGACAGAAAAATAGATACTTTGGACGAGGCAATGAAAGAAGCTGATGTTTTTGTAGGCTTGTCTATTGCTAATATAGTTTCTCCGGAGATGCTCCTATCCATGGCACCTAACCCTATTGTTTTTGCAATGGCCAACCCAGATCCAGAAATTCCGTATGATTTGGCTTGTAGAACAAGAGAGGATATCATAATGGCCACTGGTCGATCAGATCATCCTAATCAAGTAAACAATGTACTTGGTTTTCCCTTTATCTTCAGAGGTGCTTTAGATGTAAGGGCTACGTCAATTAACGAAACTATGAAGATGGCAGCTGTAAAAGCTTTGGCAGAATTGACTAAGGAACCTGTGCCAGAGCAAGTAAATATTGCTTACGGTGAAACTAGGTTAACATTTGGTAAAGATTATATCATTCCTAAACCATTTGATCAGCGGTTGATTGCCAAAATTCCGCCTGCTATTGCAAAAGCGGCTATGGACAGTGGTGTGGCTAGAGCACCAATAGAGGATTGGCAAAAGTATGAGGAGGAATTGTTACAACGTTCGGGAAATGATAATAAAGTTGTTAGGCTATTACATAGTCGTGCAAAATCAAACATAAAACGAATCGTATTTGCTGAGGCAGATCATCTAGATGTTTTAAAGGCGGCGCAAATAGTGCATGAAGAAGGAATAGCGGAGCCTATACTTTTGGGAAGGAAGGAAATTATATTGGAACTTAAAAAGGAATTGGAGTTCGATGCTGATATTCCTATTGTTGACCCTCTGTCTAATGAATTTGATGAGCGCCATATAAGGTATGCAACCAAATATTGGGAAAGTAGAAAACGAAGTGGTACGACCCTTTATAGTGCTAAAATTAAGATGAAGGAGCGTAATTATTTCGGTGCCATGATGGTCTTAGAAGGGGATGCCGACGGAATGATATCAGGATACTCTAGAGCATATCCCACGGTAGTTAAACCAATTTTAGAAGTAATAGGTAGGGCGGCTAACGTAAAAAAGGTGTCCACGGTAAACATAATGATTACGGATAGGGGTCCTTTATTCTTAGCAGATACCTCAATCAATATTGAGCCCAATGCAGAGGAGATTGCTGAGATAGCACAAATGACGGCAAATGTAGCTGCAACTTTTGGATTTAATCCGGTAATTGCTCTACTGAGCTATGCCAACTTTGGTTCCTCTTCTCATCCCAATGCCAAAAAAGTGCGTAGGGCAGTAGAAATTCTACATGAGACAAACCCAAGTTTAATCGTGGATGGAGAAATTCAAACGGATTTTGCATTAAATAGGGAACTTCACGAGAGCCAATTCCCATTCTCCAAGTTGGCAGGAAGAAAAGTAAATACTCTTATTTTTCCGAACTTGGAGTCCGCTAACATCACTTATAAATTATTGAAGGAATTGAACAAGGCAGATTCTATTGGGCCTATTATGGTTGGGCTAAGAAAGTCCGTTCATATTATGCAATTAGGAGCTAGTGTAGATGAGATTGTTAATATGACGGCAGTGGCGGTAATTGATGTTCAAGAACGGGAAAAACGGAAGAAAGCTAAATCCATTAGTCAGTAAACTGTTGGAACAGTATCCAATCAGAAATTTAGCTTTAGTATTTGAACTTGAATTTTATCCATGATTCATCACCTTAAAGGAAAATTAGTAGAGAAAAACCCAACCTATGTTGTTATTGAATGTAGTGGGGTAGGTTACTTCGTAAATATTTCATTGCATACTTTCTCTAGAATTCCTGATGGTGAATTTATTAGTTTATACACACATCTTCAAATAAAGGAAGATTCACATACACTTTTTGGTTTTGCGGAAAAATCCGAAAGGGAAATATTCCTATTGTTATTATCTGTTTCCGGCATAGGTTCCAGCACGGCCAGAACCATGTTATCTTCTATGTCCCCTGCTCAAATAAGAGATGCCATTGCCAATGGGGATGTGCCCTCTATACAGTCCATAAAGGGTATTGGTGCCAAAACCGCTCAAAGGGTAATATTAGATTTAAAGGACAAGGTTTTAAAAGTGTACGATATAGATGAAGTTTCCCCAACTCCGAACAATACAAATAAAGATGAAGCGTTATCTGCTTTAGAGGTTCTAGGATTTGCTAGAAGACAAGCCGAAAAGGTTGTAGATAAGGTAATTTCCAAGGATTCATCTCTAAGCGTCGAAAACATCATAAAACTCGCGCTCAAAAATTTGTAACAAGTTTGAAACAAGGGGCAATTAAATTTCTTAAAATAACTTTTAAGTATCTTTTCCTATTCGTACTTTTTTTTGCCGTTGTGGAGTCTTCCATGGCCCAAGAAACAGATGCGCAAGAGATAGACTCCGTTAAAACGGGTTTTGATTTGGGACGCATAGTTTTGGAAAATCCGGATAGTATTGTATCCAAATACATTTATGACCCGAATCTAGATCGTTATATTTACAACGAGCAAATAGGTGATTTTGATATTGGCTATCCTATCATACTTACACCAGAGCAATATTTTGACCTCATAAGAAAAGAGGGTATCAAATCTTATTTCAAGGAAAAATCTGACGCCTATTCAGGAAAGAAAGAGGGAAGTGAAGAAGCGCGTAAAAACCTCCTACCCAACTTTTATGTCAATAATAATTTCTTTCAATCCATTTTTGGGGGTAATACTATTGAGGTAATTCCTCAAGGCTCTGTTGCTATGGATTTGGGTATTATTTGGCAGAAAAACGATAATCCCTCCTTGTCGCCAAGAAATAGAACTAACCTATCCTTTGATTTTGACCAACGCATTAGTTTAAGTATGCTAGGTAAAATAGGGGAGCGACTTCAAGTAACCGCCAACTATGATACGGAGGCTACTTTTGATTTTCAGAATATAGTGAAATTGGATTATACGCCAACGGAGGATGATATCATTAGAAAGATCGAGGTTGGTAACGTGAATATGCCTCTAAACAGTTCCTTGATTCAAGGGGCGCAAAGTCTATTTGGAGTTAAAACACAGTTACAATTTGGTAAGACGACCGTAACCGCAGTTTTCTCCGAACAACGTTCCCAGAATAATACCGTGGTCGCTCAAGGAGGCGGTACTTTAAACGAATTTTCCATTACCGCCTTGGATTATGATGAGGACAAGCACTTTTTCCTCGCTCATTATTTTCGCGACAACTATGATAGGGCATTATCAACGTATCCCTTTATTCAAAGTCAAGTACAGATTACTAGATTAGAGGTTTGGGTAACTAATAGGAGCCAACAAACTCTAAACGTAAGAAATGTTGTGGCTTTGCAGGATTTAGGAGAGCCAGACGAAATTAAGACCAGAGTTGGGCAAAATAACGGCGACGGGGCCGGTTTTTTTAATAACCCCACGGATTTAAGGCCTAGAAACAACGCCAATGACTTTGACCCGGCACTTATTGGTACAGGTGGAGCACTTACAAGTAATATAAGGGACATCGCCACAGTTGAAAACGGCTTTAATCCAGCAAGTTTTGCTGCGGGCTACAACCCCAACCAAGGTTTTGATTATGCAATTTTGGAGAACGCACGAAAACTGGAACAAGGCAGGGATTATGATTTTAACACCCAACTAGGTTATGTTTCATTGAACCAGCGATTAAGTAATGACGAGGTTCTGGCTGTAGCGTTTCAATATACTTTTCAAGGAGAGGTTTTTCAAGTTGGTGAATTTGCTAACGGAGGTTTGGACGCTACCACGATATCCGGTGGCGTAAATCCTATAATTGAGAATAATACCCTGGTATTGAAGCTTTTGAAAAGTAATATTACTAACATCACTGATCCCATATG
>JBARUM010000568.1:0-7470 GCA_049645725.1 Maribacter sp. | reverse complement strand
CATTTATACAAAAATGGCCGCAAAGCTTCTTGAACTTCAGACACCGGAAGGACATTGGGCGATGAGTCTATTGGGCCAAGAATTTTATCCCACTCCGGAGACCAGTGGTTCCTCCTTTTTTATTTACGGTCTTACTTGGGGTATTAACAATGGTATTTTAAAAGATAAAAAATACGAGAAAGCAGTGCTCAACGGATGGAATGCAATGGCGAGTTATGTTAATGAAGATGGTATGTTGGGCTATGTACAACCTATTGGAGCTGAACCAGGTAATGCTAGTCCTGATAAAACAGAACTTTATGGTACAGGCGCATTTTTGAGTGCAGGTTCTGAAATCTATAAAATGGTAGGTGGGAAATAAAAAACTCCATTTAGTACTCTCTTCCTAACAAGTAATATTGACCGTATCGATGAAAAGAAAGAAATTTATTCAACTCTCGACTATTGGGGGAATCGGTTTAACGATTCCCTTTAGTGCGTTGCTCAATTCATGTACTACAGAAACGACTGAATCAACCCATTCGCCAGAATTTAAAAAGCTCACACAAGACCTACTCAAAGACTGGTGCGATGGCCTGATAAAAACCCAGGTGATTGACCCCGCCAATACCAAGGTGCATGGTATGTTGAAATGCCCCGCTTGTGATATCGTACATACCCGCTGTTTCGATGCGGTCTACCCTTTTCTATACATGGCCAAAGCCACTGGTGAAAAAAAGTATCTTAATGCAGGAATCGCCGTGTTTGAATGGGGCGAGAATGTCACGAGACCAGATGGCGCATGGACCAATGAACTCAAACCAAACTCTTGGGATGGCATAACTGCCTTTGGGGCGGCTTCATTGGCGGAAGCATTAAAATACCACGGTGATTTATTAGATAGTGAACGACATGCAAGGTGGATGAATCGTTTACGGAGGGCTGCTGAATTTACGTATAAGAAATTTGCGGCTATAGATACTACCAATGTTAATTATGGTGCGTCTTGCATTTATATATTTCACTTATTAGGGAGTGTATTGGATGAGCCTAAATACACGGAGCGCAGTAAGGAATTAGCTTCTGGCATTAAAGATTACTTTACAAAAACCAACACTTTTTTGTTTGGTGAGATCAAGCCAACTGCACATAAACTAAGCGCAAAAGGTCTGCCTGGTATTGATTTGGGCTATAATGTTGAGGAAACTTTGAACAGTTTGGTCCTGTATGCCCTAAAAGAAAAAGATGAGGAGCTGTTACAATTATTGACCAAATCCCTAAATACGCACTTAGAGTTCATGTTGCCGGACGGCGCTTGGGATAATGGTTGGGGTACACGAATGTTTAAATGGAGTTATTGGGGTAGCCGAACTGCCGATGGCGGCCAACCTGCGTTAGTCTTTATGGCAGACCGTAATCCCGCTTTTGGCACCGCTGCCGTAAAAAATACAGAATTACTTAAGCGGTGCACTGCAGATGGTTTACTGCATGGCGGACCACATTACGTTTCGCATGGAATTAAGCCGTGCATTCACCATACTTTTGAACATGTAAAACCGTTAGCAAGTTTACTGGATCATTGGGAACAGCTCCCTCAAATAAATACAGCAACTCCTTTACCGCGCACCACGGCTAACGGTATATCGTATTACCAAGAAATAGATACAACACTTTTTGCACGCGGTAATTGGCGTGGCACGGTTACAGCGTATGACGCCGAATATACTCCTAAAGAAGATTATAGACAGGCTACCGGTGGTGCTTTATCCTTGCTCTATCATACGAAAGTTGGACTCCTTTGCGCAGCGAGCATGGCTATTTATAAACTAGGAGAAGAATATAATCAACAGCCCGCTCCAGGTGCGGATATTGCCTTAACGCCTCGCCTTGAGACTTACAGTGACAACCAATGGTATACTAATTTGTTCGATTTGACCGCTACTTTCTCGTCCTCAGATTCTGATGAGATCATTGAGGTTAAGGCCCTGTCCCAACTCAGGAATGAAGCTCGTGAAAGCGTACAAAACACTGCCGCTGACTTTCAAATTTCATATACCTGCTCCAAGACTATGTTGAAGATAAAAGCTGAAACCAAACAATCAATAAACTTACCAACAGCATTTGTGCTGCCCATTATTTCACCCACTGGCGAAGAAGTAAATCAGCCAACACCCAATGAAATCATCGTTCACAAGCCGGAAGGTCTCGTTCATATCAAAGCAAACGTACCATTACTAATAAAGGAGATGCCGCGCAGCAGAACGTTCAACATGGTTCCTGGTGCCGAGGCCATACCTATTATGGCCTACTTTGAAAAGCAAGGTCAACAAGTGGAAATACAAATTAGAATCTCTTAAAATGAACACTATACACAAAAATATAATGAAAAAAATAACTACTCTATTCATAGCTGTATTTGCCCTGATAACGCTATTATCATGTAATGAAACCAAGAAGGAAATAAAAGAAGAACCAACAGAGGAACTACCGAACATCGTATTTATACTTTCAGATGATCAGGCTTGGACCGATTATGGTTTTATGGGTCACCAAATAATTGAAACACCTCATATTGATAAACTAGCCAAGGAAAGTCTCACATTTACCCATGGTTATGTGCCCACTTCTTTATGCGCACCATCTTTGGCTTCCATTATTACCGGAGTTTATCCTAGAAAACACATGGTCTTAGGTAATGACAGGGTATTACCCGGTGATGAAAAAGGGGGAAAGCCATCATGGCAATCATCTTGGAGAGCTAAAAATTATGCTAGCGTTATAGAGAATTTTAAAAAACTGAATACACTTCCAAAATTACTTAAAGAAAAGGGCTACCTCTCCTTTCAAACTGGTAAATGGTGGTTAGGCAATCATAAAAACGGAGGCTTTGATGATGGAATGACACATGGTGATCCTGAAAGAGGGGGTAGACATGGTGATTATGGATTAGAAATAGGCCGTAAAGGAATGGATACGCTAAATAGTTATATCGATTTGGCACTAGCGAAGAAAAAACCCTTTTTCATGTGGTACGCACCCTTTTTGCCGCATTCCCCGCACAATCCACCAGATAGTCTGTTACAAAAGTATTTACCCAAAGCGCCCACTGAGTAGGTTGCTAAATATTGGGCTATGTGCGAATGGTTCGATAACACTTGTGGGGAATTGATGGATTATATTGAGAAGAAAGGACAGACTGAAAATACTTTGTTCGTATACGTGTGTGATAACGGATGGGTACAAAACGAAAACGATAGGGGCTATAACCCAATTTCCAAACAAGCACCCTACGACTATGGAATGCGAACCCCTATTATGTTTAAATGGAAGGGCAAAATTGAACCCGAATTCGATGACCAAACCTTAGTTAGCAGTCTTGACATGATGCCTACCGTTTTAGATTTGGTAGGAATTGAACGCCCAAAGGAATTGGATGGAATTAGTGTACTAAATGAAACTGAACTTAAAAACAGGGAAGCTGTTTTTGGGGAAATCTACAACCATGATTTCAATGAGGTGGATACCAGTCTTAAATACAAAATCGTAATAACGGAGCCCTACAAGCTCATTATTCCCGACGCAATAAACAGACCTAATGAAAAAGTTCAATTATTCAATATTTATAAAGATCCTTTTGAGCAAGAAGATTTAGCCGAAGAAAATCCGGAAATCGTAATGAAACTAAAGGGAAAAATTCAAGAATCATGGAATGAATAAACATATAAACAAAGGATAAAAAATGAAAAATAGCACTTACATCATTCTGCTATTAAGCATAATTATATGCCATTCCTGTGGGGAGGAAGAAAAAAGTACTGGACCGGTAGCCAAGGATAAGCCCAATGTGTTGTTTATCGCTGTTGATGACCTCAACAATATGCTTGGCACACTAGATGGTTATTCCAATACAAAAACGCCCAATATCGATAGATTGGCAGCAAGAGGCATCGTATTTTCTGATGCGCATTGTCAGGCACCCCTATGTGGGCCTTCGAGAGCGTCTTTGATGACAGGTTTAAGACCATCTACTACTGGGATTTACGGTATGATCGATGATAACAAAATTCGTTCTGAGAATCCAGCTACCAAAGATATTGTACTGTTGCCTGAGTACTTTAAACAAAACGGTTATCATACCATGGGTATTGGAAAGTTATTTCATGATCACGCGCCGGATGGCGTTTTTGATGAATCCGGTGGGCGTGTTAAAGGTTTTGGACCACTGCCTCCAGAACGATTCGTTTGGGACGGTTTTGGCACTTCCGATAGGAAAAAGTATGGAAGAACCAGCACTGATTGGGGCGCTTTCCCAGAAGCAGATTCGTTAATGCCAGATTACCAATCCGTGGAATGGGCAAAAAAACGTCTCAATAGAAAATATGAAAAACCCTTTTTTATGGGAGTTGGTTTCTTACGTGTCCACGTACCGTTGTACGTACCCCAGAAATGGTTCGATTTGCATCCCTTGGATAGTATAAAAACAATGCCGTATAGAGCAGATGATTTAAATGACGTTCCACCAATCGCTTTACAAATAAATGATTTACCCATGATGCCCTCAACGGATTGGGCTATTGAAAGCGGGGAATGGCCTAAAATTATTCAGGCATATTTGGCATGCATCAGTTTTGTGGATAACGAAATTGGTCGATTGCTAGATGCCCTTGAAAATAGTGAGTATGCGGATAACACCGTTATTGTATTATGGTCCGATCATGGATATAGGTTAGGGGAAAAAGGCACTTTTGCCAAACATGCACTTTGGAATACTGCTACCAAAGCACCATTATTATTCGCCGCACCCAACCTTCCAAAAGGTAAAATTATTGACGCACCGGCAGAAATGCTTTCCATCTACCCTACCCTGCTAGAATTGTGTGGACTTCCTGCCTATGAAAGAAATGAAGGAAAGAGTTTAGTGTCAACAATGCTTGGAGAAGAAAAAGAACAGGCAATTGCGATTACAACCTTTGGAATGAACAATCATACGGTAAAATCAGACCGTTTTCGATACATTCGATACGAAGATGGGAACGAAGAGTTTTATGATCACCAGAACGATCCAAACGAGTTTACCAATGAAGCCAAAAACCAGGAATATCAGGAAGAAATAGCAAAACTAAAAACGTACCTACCCAAAACAAATGTGATATGGGACCCAAATTCTTCCTATACTTTTCAGCCCTATTTTGTAGAGCAAAAAGCGCGTACGAATGGTTCTGATGGGAAACCAATAGAAGTCATTGGGGCTCCACAGTAATTTCAATGTTTACTGAAGAGATTATCAACTTAAGATTTAGAGTAAATACTTAAAAAGCTATATATCAATAACTTAAAAATAATAAATTTACAATTAGGATGAGTAGAGTATACAAGATTGCAGTAGTTAATGGTGACGGAATTGGAAATGAAATCGTACCGGCAGGCGTATCAATTTTAAATGCAGTAGCAAAGAAATATGGTTTTAATATTCAAACCCAAGATTTTTCATGGGGTGCTGGACACTATCTTAAACACGGGGAATTCATGCCGAAAGATGGTTTGAATATCTTAAAAAAATTTGACGCCATCTACTTTGGTGCTGTCGGGCTTCCTGAAGTTGACGATACATTGCCAGCAAAAGATTACACTTTTAAAGTACGTACGGAGTTGCAACAATATGTAAACTTTCGTCCGGTAAAATTATTTTCAGGAGTAAAAAGTCCGCTACGGGACAAAACTGAAAAAGATATCGATTTTGTTATCTTGCGAGAGAACAATGAAGGTGAGTTTGTACAAAATGGAAAAATCCTATATCCGGACACTCCAAATGGAGTAGCGGTGGACACAAGCATGGTAACCCGTTTGGGAGTGGAACGGATCGCTCACTATGCTTTTAAGCTAGCAAGAAAAAGAGGTAAAAAAGTCACCAACGTAACCAAATCCAACACCCTGATTTACACCCTAGGTTTCTGGGACCAAGTAATAGCAGAAGTAGCGCAACAGTACCCGGATGTCTCGTATGACAAAATGTATGTGGATAATGCAGCGGCAAGTTTTGTTTTAAAGCCGGAAGTATTCGATGTGATTGTAACGACAAATATGATTGGTGATATTTTGTCCGATTTAGGTGGAGCCATAATGGGTAGTTTAGGCCTTGGCGGCAGCGGAAATATAAATCCTGAAGGTGAATTCCCATGCATGTTCGAGCCTATTCACGGATCTGCACCTGATATTGCTGGCAAGAACATTGCAAACCCAATTGGACAAATCTGGTCAGCGGCCATTATGTTGGATCATTTGGGTGAAAAAGAAGCAGCACAAAATATTGTAAATGGCATTGAACATGCCACAGCCCAAGGTAATTTAACAAAAGACCTTAAAGGTAACGCCTCAACATCAGAAGTTGCCGAAAGAATAGTCAATTTTATCAAATCATAAAACCAAATGCACTTTACAAGTGAGTAAAAAAATAATAGACCTCACACTTTCACTGTCCAACCAAATGAATGGGGTAGAGATTGAAACAGCCAAAACTTTGGCCAAAGATGGCTGGAATGCAACCACGCTTCACCTCTATTCTCACGTAGGTACTCACATGGATGCTCCATTACATTTTGAAGTAGCCGACCAAACTATTGACCAAATTCCTGTAGAACGTTTTGTAACCGAAGCTTGGGTAGTTAATCTCACCCATATAAAATCCAGTGCTTTGATAACAGTCGCGGATATGGCACCCATTGCCCATAAAATTAAAGTAGGACAAAGTTTAGTTTTACATACAGGTTGGAGTAAAAAGTTATATTCCGATGCCTACAGGAATGAACTTCCACGAATCAGTAAAGAATTGGCATATTGGATGGGAGAAAAAGGAATAGGGTTATTAGGAGTAGAACCTCCCTCGGTGGCAGATGTCAATAATATGGAGGAAGTGACCAAAATCCATACGATTTTAATGAAAAACGATATTATTATCGTAGAGGGTCTTACAAATCTAGACCAACTTTCAAAGGAAAAAATAACACTAATAGCTCTTCCCTTGAAAGTAGAAAACGGGGATGGAGCACCCGCCAGAGTAATTGCAATGGAATGAACCAATAGCTAATGACAACCGATCAAGAAATTCTGAATTCCATTAAAGAAGGTAACCGGTTAAAGGGCTATCAGAAAGAGATACAGCAGCATCTTTCCAAAAACCCACGCTCAATCGTAATTTTGGATGATGATCCAACAGGTACCCAAACTGTTCAGAATATTCCCGTAGTAACAAAATGGTCAGAAGCGGTATTGGAAAAAGAACTTGTAGAAAGCCCTATTTTCTTTATTTTAACAAACTCCAGAAGTCTTCAGAAAGAGGAAGCGAAAGTGTTGGCATTTACTATTGGTCAACGATTACAAAAAATAGCTTTAAAGTACCATAAAAATCTCCTGCTCATTAGCCGTAGTGATTCTACGTTACGCGGACATTATCCGAGCGAGGTGGATGCATTATCCATAGGTTTAGGTCAAAAC
>JBARUM010000567.1:0-2020 GCA_049645725.1 Maribacter sp. | reverse complement strand
GGAAAATAGGTATGCCATTTATTTTACAGCTACTAAGAAGCCTACAGTTTTTTGGGAAGATATGTCTCAAATAGATGATTTTAACACGGGTTTTGATTCTATGGGTAAAATTGTAGTTGAGCTTATTAAAAATTAATACTGGAATTATAAGAGTTCTATGTATGATAGTAAAATATATATGGACATCTTAACAGTATTCCAAACTCGAATTTTACAACAAAAGACTACCCGGTTGGAAAAAGGGAACATATTTTCGGACCTCTTTAATTTTTCTCATTCGTTTCTTTAAAGGACGTCGGAGGATTTAAACGAATTTGGACTTTTTTCGATTTCCGTACTTGATTCGCATTCTATTGACACTCGAATAGAATAATATTTGGGTCTAGTGGTCAATTTACTGATTATTACCGTGTTTTACAGTACTTTAAATCAATACCCGGTTCTTACTTCAGCTTCGTAATACATGAGACTTACTAATACTTCCTTTTCTTGCTAGAAGCTATTAAAACAACCAACCCTAGTATTACAAATTTAGAGTAATAGGAATCATTACTTAAAATATTTTATCAAAGCCTAATTTTTTTAAATAATTAAAGAAAATGTACC
Organism: Maribacter sp.; assembly: GCA_049645725.1. Classification (GTDB taxonomy): domain Bacteria; phylum Bacteroidota; class Bacteroidia; order Flavobacteriales; family Flavobacteriaceae; genus Maribacter. The sequence goes on along the minus strand of JBARUM010000567.1, from coordinate 1,414 downwards.
TAAATTTAGTGAGATAGATTATCCGGGAAATGGTGAAAGTGGAAAAAAAAATCAAAAAATTCGGTACCATGGCGGGTGTTTTTACGCCCACTTTTCTGACCATACTTGGAGTGATCATGTTTATCCGGCATCCATGGGTAGTCGGTAATTCAGGGGTCATGGGTTCCATTCTTATAGTCCTTGTCTCCGTGGCGATTACCTTGTCGACAGCCTTGTCCCTTTCCAGTATTACGACCAACGTACGTATAGGTTCAGGGGGTGCCTTCAGTTTGATATCGCAGTCTCTAGGATTGGAAATCGGAGGGGCTATCGGGATACCGTTCTATTTTTCGCAGGCAATTGCCGTTGCCATGTACATCTTCGGTTTTAGGGAAGGCTTACAGTCCATCCTGCCCGAATTTAGTCCCCTAATACTGGATATCGGGGTGTTCGTCTTGGTTTTGACCATAGCCTTTATCAGCACCAGTTTTGCCTTTAAGATACAATATGTTATTATGGCCATTATCATTCTGTCCTTGGCTTCCATTATAGGCGGACTGTTCGTTAACGAGCTAAACTATGACATTCAATGGTTCGGCAACTATCCGGGTTCACCAGAGGATGATTTTAACGGAACTTCCTTTTGGCTGGTTTTCGCCGTGTTCTTTCCGGCGGTGACAGGGGTGATGGCAGGCGCCAATATGTCCGGTGATCTGAAAAATCCTAGAAAGAATATCCCCAATGGCACCCTTAGTGCGGTAATCATCACGGCTTTTGTCTATATCGGTCTTTCCTTCGTAGCCGGTTTTTTGGCGACTCCCTCGGAACTCGTAGGTAACTACAATGTTTTTATTGAGAAAGCGTTTTTCTCCCCTATAGTACTTGCGGGCCTATTGGGAGCAACGCTCTCCTCCGCACTGGGTTCCTTCGTGGGGGCACCACGAATTTTACTAGCCCTGGGAGAAAAACGAATTTTACCTAAAAGCAGATTTTTGGCAAAGACCAATAAAAAGGGAGAGCCATTCAATGCCATGTTGGTTACTTCCGTCGTTGTCATATTGGGGCTTTCGTTTCGGAGCCTGAATACCGTTGCACCCTTGATCACCATGTTTTTCATGATAACCTATGCCATGGTAAACGTGGTCGCATTAATCGAGCAATCCTTGGCACTGCCCAGCTTCAGGCCTACCTTGAAAATTCCACTAATCGTACCTATATTGGGCACTTTTGGTTCCCTTACCGTTATGTTCATCATTAACGCCGCAGTGGCGTTGACATCGCTTGTCCTTATCGTCTTTTTTTATTTTTATTTAGCAAAGAAGAGGTTGAAGTCCGAGGTCGGAGATTCCAGAAGCGGTCTGTTCACGGCTTTGGCCGGATGGTCCACCAAGAAAACTAACGAGCTGAGCCCGACCCGCGAGGTACGATCATGGAG
>JBARUM010000566.1:0-6134 GCA_049645725.1 Maribacter sp. | reverse complement strand
GTAATCCACCCCAACCCAGCTTCAAAGGGAGAGGTTTCATCATTTATATCATTTCCGTACAGACAATAGCCCATTTCTAAACGCAAAGTATCTCTTGCCGCTAGTCCTATAGGTTTTATGTCAAATTTTGATCCAGCTTCAAAAACCTTGTCCCAAATTTGTTTTACATCTTCGTTCTTGCAATAAATTTCAAAACCTCCAGAACCTGTGTATCCCGTTGCCGATATAATTACGTATTCAATTCCTGCAAAGTCGGCCACCTCAAAATGATAAAACTTAATCGTTGTTAAGTCAATGGACGAAAGGGATTGCATTGCTTCAACCGCTTTTGGGCCTTGTATGGCCAAAAGTGAATATCCTTCACTAATATTCCGCATATCCGCATTAAAATCTGAATTGTATTTTGTGATGTGGTTCCAATCTTTCTCAATGTTGGAAGCATTTACAACCAATAAAAACTGTTCCTCCTTTATTTTGTAAACGATAAGGTCATCAACTATACCACCTGTTTCATTTGGTAGACAGCTGTATTGAGCTCTGCCCACAGCTAGTTTAGAAGCATCGTTAGAGGTCACTTTTTGAATAAGAGCTAGTGCATTTGGGCCACTGATCAAAAACTCTCCCATATGGGAAACATCAAAAACACCTACACCTTTTCTAACCGTTTCATGTTCTACATTAACACCTTCATAGGAAACAGGCATATTATACCCCGCAAAAGGCACCATTTTGGCTCCGAGCGCTTCATGAGTTTCTGTAAGAGCGGTATTTTTCATCTATAATTATTTTGCTTTGCAAAGCTAGAGAATAATTTAAGTACTGGGAAATTTGGTATTCTATGTTTTTAAAATCTTATAAAACTTTGGGCAGGAATTTATAAACCTAAAAAACACGCCGTATTTAACGTATTTCAACCAAGAAAATGGCTATTTTGTGTTTATAAAATATGTATTACATGAAAAAGTATATTGTCTTACTACTAATTTTTGCAACAGGCCAAGTTATTTCACAAAAGACAGCTACAGATTTTTTATCAGCCGATTTTCATAAGGCTAGAAGGCAAGCGGTTAGAGCTATGATGCCATCCAACAGTGTGGCCATTTTTTTTGCTAATCCCGAGCGTAATAGGGCCAATGATGTAGATTTTATTTATCATCAAGACCCGGATTTTTATTATTTAACAGGATACAGGGAACCGAATGCGGTTTTAGTTATTTTTTCGGAAGAGCAAAAAAATCCCACAGGAAAGAGCTATAATGAAATGATATTTGTCCAAGAAAGAGACCCTAAAGCGGAGCAATGGAATGGTAAACGTTTGGGTGTAGAAGGAGCTAAGGAGCTGTTGGGCTTTGAAATGGCTTTTAATGGCATCGAATTTGCGAAGTCATCAATAGATTTCAAATCCTTTGAAAAAGTATTGTTTTTTGATTTTAAGAATGATTATAGGGATAAAAGAGGAGAGGCGGACCTTTTTAATTTGATAAGTAATTTCAAGCAAAGGACGAATTATCCATCAGACTACAATGCAACAAAACAACAGTTATATAGCATGATAAAATCTACTACGGTAGAGAATAGGGCCAATGTTGCACAGACTTTAGGACGTTATTTAAATAGATATGCAGAACTAAAGGAAGATAAACTATTGACCGATTTTGTTGAAGCTAAGGATGATAGGTTGCTAAGTGATATAAAAGAAAAGGTATCCTTAGAACTAAATGCGAACAATTTAGATTCTCAAATCATTTCTGAAATAATGAATACGTTACGAGAGACCAAAACGGAAGAAGAGCTTGTACTGTTAAAAAAGGCAGTGGAAATTTCTGCCGTAGGACAGGTGGAGGTAATGAAAGCGATGCATCCAAATATGTCTGAAACAGAAATTCAGGGAGTACATGAATATGTGTACAAGAAATATGGAGCGGAATATGAGGGTTACCCTTCCATTGTTGGGGGAGGTAATAATGGTTGTATTCTACATTATATTGAAAACAATAAAATGGAGGTAGGAAATGATTTAGTCCTAATGGATTTAGGAGCGGAATATCATGGTTACACGGCTGATGTAACTCGTACAATACCCGCCAACGGAAAATTTACAAGCGAACAAAAAGCTATTTACGATATTGTCTATGACGCGCAAGAAGCCGGTATAAAAGTAAGCTTAGTAGGAGCTCCATTTCAATCACCAGGGAAGGCATCCAGTGAAGTAGTTACGAACGGACTTATTAAGTTGGGAATCATAAAAGAGGCCAGTGAAGCAAGGACTTATTTTCCTCACGGAACTTCCCACTATTTGGGTTTGGATGTCCATGATAAGGGAACATATGGAGCTTTCCAACCAAATACGGTCATAACCGTTGAACCTGGAATCTACATTCCGGAGGGAAGCGATTGTGATAAGAAATGGTGGGGTATTGCGGTTAGAATTGAAGATGATATTTTAATTACTAACGATGGTCCGGTAAACTTGTCTTCAATGGCACCTAGGACTACGGAAGCTATAGAGGCTATGATGAAGCAACCAAGCCCATTAGATGATTTTGTGCTGCCGGCTTTGGACTAGGAAATTGTGGTCAATAAATAGTTTTTTAATTCCTCGTATTTTTTTACAGGTATAGATTTCTTCTCTTTTTCCATAACCTTTTGGATCTGCGGAGGAATTTCAATTGATGTTCCCAGCGTTTTTTCTACTACATCCAAGAACTTGACCGGGTGAGCCGTTTCTAAGAAAATACCATAGGAATTGGGATGGGTTGACAGGTATTTTTTCAAGCCCAAATATCCAACGGCGCCATGTGGGTCTGCAATATATTGAGAGGTTTTATAAATATACTCCATAGCTTCCCTTGTTTGTTCGTCCGTAAAAGTGAACGACGAAAGATATTTTGACAGCAATTCAAAGTCTTCCTGAAATAAATGTCGAATCCGAATAAAATTACTTGGGTCACCCACGTCCATAGCATTTGAAATAGTTGCTATTGAAGATTTTGGATTATATTTCCTAGTCCTCATAAATTCAGGTACCGTATCATTTATGTTAGTAGCGGCAATAAAATGTTTTACGGGCATGCCAAGTTTTTGAGCGACCATTCCCGCACAGATATTTCCGAAATTTCCACTTGGTACGGAGAAAACGATTTCCTTTCCTTGTGATTTTACTTGTTTATAAGCAAATAGAAAATAGAACAACTGTGGTAACCAACGCGCAACGTTGATAGAATTTGCTGAAGTCAATTGCATTCTACCTAAAAGCTCCTGATCTAAAAATGCTGTCTTCACCATTTTTTGGCAATCGTCAAAAGAACCCTCTACTTTTAGAGCTGTAATATTTTGTCCAAGTGTGGTCAACTGTCGCTCTTGTATATCACTTACTTTTCCACTAGGGTAGAGGATAACTACTTTTACACCGCGAACACCAAGAAAACCGTTGGCTACAGCCCCACCAGTATCTCCTGAAGTTGCTACCAAAACCGTTACTTCGGTCGTAGAACCTTTAGAGAAATAACCCAGGCAATTCGCCATGAAACGTGCGCCTACATCTTTAAAAGCCATCGTTGGACCGTGAAAAAGTTCTAAAGTAGAAACGTTTTTCTCGATGTCCACTAATGGAAAATCAAAGTCCAGTACATTGGCCAAAATCTCCCTTAGTTTTTCATTTGGAATTTCATCGCCGATAAACTGATGAACGGCATTGAATGCAATCTCTTGGTTTGAAAGATTTTCAATATCCCTGAAAAAGGACGCTGGTAAAGGTTCAATACGCTCAGGAAAATACAAACCTTTATCTGGGGCTATTCCTTTGATAACTGCATCTTTGAACGATACATTTGGAGCTTTTTTATTTAAACTATAAAAGTTCATGTATTCTTGTAATTATGGTGGGTAATGACCTTTTAGTTAAGTTGTTTAATACCTTGAGTATTTACCTGTGATACATGGATATCATAGTCGATACCAATTTTCCGATAAATAACTTTCATGCTTTCCGCGACCCTTACCGCAGTAGTTTCTCCTTTGCTAAGTGCAAATATTGAAGGTCCGGAACCTGATATGCCACAACCAAGAGCACCAGCCGTGATTGCATTATTTTTAACACTATCAAAACCAGGTATTAAAATAGAACGTATGGGTTCTACAATGTGGTCTACTAAAGAACGGCCAATTAGCTCGTAATCCTCTTTGAACAAACCAGCTACTAACCCCCCTACATTACCCCATTGTTTTATACCTTCTTCCAAAGTTATATTTGTTTTTAAAATTTTACGCGAGTCGGATGTTTTTATCTCAATTTGGGGATGAATAACAGTTGCATACAGTTCCAACGGACTTGGGATTTGAACAATATCCAAAGGGTCATAACTACGAACAAGGGTAAAACCTCCAAATAGGGCAGGGGCTACATTGTCCGCATGAGCAACCCCGCTTGCCAAACGTTCACCTTCCATAGCAAACTTTACCAATTCCAAAGTAGAAAAGGGAGTGTCTAAAAGCTCATTCATTGCCCAAACTGCACCTGTTGAACTGGCGGCACTGCTTCCTATGCCACTTCCCGCTTTAATTTTTTTGTAAATTTCAATCTCAAAACCACCTTCATAGTCACTTTGGGCTAGTAATGCCAAACCTGCAACACCTGCAACATTTTGGAGCGTTTCCATGGGAAGTTCCTGACCTTCCAACTTGGTAATGGTTATGCCTTTCTTGGTAGTTTTTCGAACAATCATTTCATCCCCTACACTATCCAAAGCAACCCCAAGTACATCAAATCCACAAGAGATATTGGCTATTGTTGCGGGACAAAAAACCTTGATTTCCTTCATAATTAGAAATTTCCTATTCGAATAATATCGGCAAAAATACCTGAGGCTGTAACATCCGCACCGGCTCCAGCACCCTTAATTATCATTGGTTGATTGGGGTATCTTTCTGTATAGAACAATACAATATTGTCACTACCTTCTAGATTATAAAAATCATGTCCTTTAGGTATCTGCTGCAAACCAACACTAGCTTTCCCTTTTTCAAATTGTGCTACGTATTTTAACTTACTATTATTTTGATAGGCCTCTGAATATAGCTTTTGAAAATCTTTTTCGTATTTTTTTAAAGAAGTAAAAAACGCATCGTTATTTGTTGTTTTTAAACTTTCTTCGGGTAAAAAGGAATTATTTTCAATATCATCAATTTCTAAGATATTACCACTCTCGCGTGCTAGAATTAAGATTTTCCGCATTACATCTATTCCGCTCAAATCAATTTTCGGGTCAGGTTCTGTATAACCTTCTTCCTGTGCTTGCTTAACTATATCGTGGAAAGTAACAGAATCATTGAAATTATTAAAAACAAAATTGAGACTACCCGAAAGAACGGCTTGTATCTTCAATATTTTATCTCCTGATGCAATTAGATGTTTTAAAGTATCTATAATTGGTAATCCTGCCCCAACATTAGTTTCAAATAGGAAAGGTGCGTTGTACTCCCTTGCCATTGATTTTAAAAATGCATAATTTTCATATACTGAGGAACATGCTATTTTATTACAAGTTACTACAGATATACTATTGGTTAAATAAGATCCATAAGTAGTTGAGACTTCCTCACTTGCCGTATTATCAACGAAAATACTGTTCCTGAGATTTAGTCTTTTAACATTTTTAAAGAACTCCTTTTTATCTGCTTTGTCTCCATTTGCAAGTTCCGTTTCCCAAACATGAAGGTTTATTCCTTTTTCATTAAAGTACATTGTTCTAGAATTGGATATACCTATAACTCGGACATTAAGTCTCAGATTTTCTTTTAAGTACTTACGTTGCAGCTTAATTTGATTCAAAAATTTAGACCCTACATTACCAACGCCCATTACAAAAAGGTTAAGTTGCTTTATATTTTCTTCAAAAAATTCTTCATGTAGTGCGTTTAATGCTTTTTTTACATCTTTATCATCTATAACACATGATATATTTCTTTCTGAAGCTCCTTGAGCAATAACCCTTATATTAACATTGTTTTTCCCAAGAGTGCTAAACATTTTTCCACTGAGCCCTTGATGACTTTTCATATTATCTCCGACCAGAGCTACAATAGCTAAATTTAGTTCTGGAAAAACTTTTTTAATCCTTCCCCTTTCTATTTCG
>JBARUM010000565.1:0-2742 GCA_049645725.1 Maribacter sp. | reverse complement strand
TCCTTATACTGTTGACCTATTTTGGACACCGCATAATCATAACGTTTTTGATAGTTGCCATCTAAAATCCCATCCTCGGTAAAGGCAATTAGTTTATCATACCAAAAAAGGGCAGTTTCATAGTTTTGGGATAAGAAGTTGGCATTTCCAAGGTCTTCATAAATTTCCTTTTCCGAATAGCCCATGGACTTTAATTCCTGAAAATTTTCTAGCCTTTTAGTGGCATCTTCAAACTTTAGACCTTCCTTGAAAGTTTGTGCAGGTAACGACCAGCAGCAAAGAACTACTGCGCAACCGATAAGCGATCTCTTTGTAAGCGTATTTCTCATGATAATCGATTTTGGGGGTTAACAGGTCAAAGTTCCAAAATCATTTTCACGCCATACTTAACAAAAATTCATAGGTTTTTCGATTTTTTGTCATTTTTTGACGTTAAAAGGGAAAAACTATATTAAAATCTATGGTGTATTACGGAATATGCTAATAAAGAATATTGGATGATTAACGTGAAAATTCAGAAAAGATTATAGATGTATATGAAATCATTCGTGCTACATTTTGACTAAACTTGTCAATTACTGTAAATTTCTGACATAAAACAAAGTAAAATAGTATCCAGAAATTAGTTTTTCAGGTTTCTATCAATTATTAAATTATCCAGTAAAGTAGGTCAAAACGCAAATAACAATGACAATCAACATAGCGGATAGTATAATATCCACTTTGGTAATACTTTCTTTATTAATTCTTTTGTCCTCATCACTTAAAGTACCAAGAGCAAGGCCTTTTATAGTAGCATAATCTGGTGCTGTAGTTGCTAAACTAACGGAGATACAGACGAACACAGAAAAAATAAACATGAATATTGCCATGTGCGCAAAGTTGATGGTGGCAAAAGACAACAATACTCCCGAAAGGCTATCGACATAGATTTCTGCCAGTATTCTTAAAGCCGCGACTCCTAAACCAGAAAATAAAGTAACAATAGCGGCTTGCGAATTAACGCGTTTCCATAAGATTCCCAAAATGAAAACGGCAGTTATAGGTGGTGCTATATATGACTGAACGCTTTGTAAATATTGGTACAATACTCCACCTCCAATTTTCTCCATTATCGGAATCCAAATTATTCCTAGCACTACAACAATTGATGTAGCTATTTTACCAACGTTCAACAACTTTTTTTCGGCAGTTAAGGGTTTTAGCTTTTTATAAATATCTATCGTAAAAATCGTTGAGCATGAATTAAAGACCGATGCCAAAGAACTCATTAATGCAGCCATAAGTCCACCTGCAACCAAACCTTTCAAGCCTACCGGTAAAAGTGTTTTTACCAATACTGGGAATACTTCATCACTCTTTTCGTAGGTAATTACCCCTTGGTTCGCCAATGCAAACGCAATAATTCCTGGAATTAAAAAGATAAAAATTGGCAAAAGCTTCAAATATGCTCCGAAAATGGCACCTCTCCGGCCAATCTTTATATTATTGGCAGCTAAAGTTCGTTGCACAATATATTGATCCGTACACCAATACCAGATACCAACAATAGTACCTCCGAACAGCATTCCCGTCCAAGGAAAATCTGGGTCGGAAATAGGTCGCCACATATTAAAGTGCTCACCACCTGCTGCTAATCGTAACTCTTCCCATCCTCCAACTTTTTCTAAACCTAGGTAAGTGATAATAATTGAGCCTGCTATTAAAATAACCGTTTGCAAAGTCTCCGTGTATATTACCGCTTTCATACCACCAATTACCGTATAGGCACCAGTGAATAGCACAATACCAATGGCACCGTACCAAAATGGAATTCCCAATAACTCCGAAACCACAATACCACCCGCATAAATGGTTACCGATACTTTTGTAATAACATATCCAACCAATGAAAATACCGATAGAAACCATCTTGATCTACTATCAAAACGTTTCTCTAGAAACTCTGGCATGGTAAAGGCATTACTTCTAAAGTAGAAAGGAAGAAAAAGCCATCCTAATAGAAGTACAATCCAGGCGTGAAGCTCGTAATGTGCCATTGGCATGCCCGATTCCGCTCCGGTACCTGCCAAACCCACTACGTGTTCCGAACCAATATTAGAAGCAAAAATAGAGGCACCGATAACGAACCAACCAACATTACGGCCTGCCAAAAAATAATCCTCAGTATTTTTATTTTTTTGAAGCACTACCCAAACCGCTACTCCGATGAGTGCTGCCAAATACGCACCTAAAACCCACCAGTCCAATGTTTCTAATATCGATTCCATATGTAATACTTAAGAATATTGGTTCAAGATGTTTTCAAATAATTCTTGTTTACCGCTAATTTGCTTGGGTTCCCCTTTTTCTTTAGCAATAGCATATAAATCGTTTAATGCCAGTTTACCAGCCTTAAAATCGGCACCTTTACCAGAAGAGAAAGAATCGTATCTTTTCTCCAACATAGCTTCGTACGGGGATTTTTGAATCATTGCATCGGCGGCCATCAAAGCTCTGGCAAATGTATCCGCCCCACCTATGTGCGCGTGGAAAATATCCTCTAAATCGGTTGAATTCCTTCTGGTTTTCGCATCAAAATTAACACCTCCCCCTTGGATTCCTCCCGACTTCAGAATAACTAACATCGCCTCTGCCGTTTCCATCACATTATTGGGAAATTGATCTGTATCCCACCCGTTTTGATAATCACCACGATTGGCATCTATGCTACCCAACATACCTGCATTGGCCGCCACTTGC
>JBARUM010000564.1:0-1810 GCA_049645725.1 Maribacter sp. | reverse complement strand
GTTTAATACAGGCAAATAAGATTGAAAGGATTGTTTCATTGCCGCTTGAACAACCTTTTTATAGCGCTCTAATTTAACCACTTTACGTTCAGAATTATTGCATATGATAGGCGTAATCTCATGTATCCCAATCTCGGTAGCTTTTTCCAGAAACCATTCGTACCGATCGTTCATTTTGGTTGGGGCAACTGCCATATGTAACCAGTATTTTTTAGGATGGTCCTTTTTAAAATCTACAAATTCAACAGTGCAGATTTTTGGATTGGACTCGGTAATTCTCGCAACAAAAAAAAGACCTTTTCCATTGGTAATATGTAACTGATCACCAATCTTGCCGCGTAATACTTTTACGATATGCTTGCTTTCTTCACTATCAAAAGTAAAGTTTTCAGAAGATGCGGTAAGTTCTGGACTGTAGAATAATTGCATAAAATATCAAATTACATATCTCGCTTTGGCAGTAATTGTTTGTTCGGAAAAATCCTTATTTTTAAATTTGTAATAACCCACTATTCCTATCATTGCTGCATTATCCGTGCAGTATTCAAATGTAGGAACATGTACTTTCCAATTCATCTCGCGCTCTGAATTTTGTATGGCTTTTCGAATTCCAGAATTGGCCGATACACCACCTCCAATGGCAACATTTTTAATTCCGGTTTTTTTAACCGCTTTCTCTAGCTTATCCATTAAGATATTTACAATCGTATATTGTATGGATGCACAGATGTCATTTAAATTCACTTCAATGAAATTACTGTTTTTTTCAACATTTTTTTGGATAAAATAGAGAATGCTGGTCTTTAGACCACTGAAACTAAAATTAAGCCCTTTTACTTTTGGTTTTGGAAACTTAAAACGCAAAGGGTCACCCATTGCAGCATATTTGTCTATCAAAGGCCCACCAGGATAGGGGAGACCCATTAATTTTGCACTTTTATCAAAGGCTTCGCCAACGGCGTCATCTAGTGTTTGACCTAAAATTTGCATATTAAAATGGTCATTTACCTTCACAATTTGGGTATGCCCTCCACTTATGGTCAATGCTAGAAAAGGAAAGTCCGGAACCGCCATACTTGTATCCTTTATAAAATGGGCTAAAATATGTGCCTGCATATGGTTTACTTCAATCAACGGAATATTAAGCCCCAGTGCCAAAGACTTTGCAAATGAGGTACCTACCAATAAGGAACCCATAAGTCGAGGTCCGCGGGTAAATGCTATGGCTGATAATTGTTTTTTATCGATATTTGCTTTAGCCAATGCTTGACTGACTACGGGAACAATATTTTGTTGATGCGCGCGTGATGCCAACTCTGGTACAACACCGCCATATTCCTCGTGAATTTTTTGATTGGCCACCACATTGCTTAATACGGTATCGTTTTGTAAAACAGCCGCAGAAGTATCGTCGCAAGAAGATTCAATAGCAAGGATATAAATAGTTTCGTTTTCCAGCATGTTTGGAATAAAAATTGGAGTACAAAGGTAAAACATAAAGCCCTATCAAAAAATTAAGGAAAATACTGATTAGGACTCTTTTAGTTCTTCTATTAATATGTGTTTTAGGGACTATTGTGCTTTCGCTACCATCTGTCCAAACCTTGCTTGCCCAGTATGCTACCACAACCATAAATAAGGAATTCGGAACAAATATCAATATAGATAAATTAAGGGTTTCTTTGATTTCTTGGGACACTGCTCTAAAGGGGGTTCACATTGTCGATTACCAAAAGGATACACTTTTTGATATTAAGGAGCTCAAAACATCGATTCTTAGCGTTAATAATTTGATAAATGGAAAGTTAGA
>JBARUM010000563.1:0-1725 GCA_049645725.1 Maribacter sp. | reverse complement strand
GCATGGTTGTTTAGTTATTGGTGTATTAGTCATTGGGCCTCCCCCAACCCCTCCACTGGAGGGGAGTCTCCCTCCCTTTTGGGGAGGGTTGGGGTGGGGCTAAACGATTCAAATTCGTCATTCATCCTTCAAGTAATCCACTGTCTTAGAATGATAAGCTTTGACCACCTGAAAAAGCATGGCGGGCAGAATTAAAGCGAATGACAAAGCCAAGAGTGGTAAGTAATCGAACACCGTAATTTCTGTTTGATATGAAAATTGAGCCATCCAACTTTTCACCCATAGAATTGAGGCTGGCACGGCAATGAGTGCACCCAAGAGAAACCATGCGACTCCACTTCGATTTATCGCATTATTTAAACTGAATAAGTTGGCTCCTAAAACTTTGCGAATGCTTATCTCCTTCAGTCTTCTCTTGACAGTGTAAGAGCTGGTACCTAACACTCCGAAAAAAGAAATTAGCAAGGCCACAACCGTAAAAACCTCCATAAGGTGTTTAATGACTAATTCGCTTTTGTATATCTTTTGATAGTCTTCGTCAAAAAACTGATACACAATCTTGTTGCTATCCGTAACGGCTTCGTATCGTTGGTTAATATCTGCCATGAGTGCTTGAACATCATTTCCCTTTACTCTCATCATCACCCAGCCATAGCCATTTCCACCCTCAAAAAGCTTCCATGCTAGCGGTTTAATTGGTTCTCGCTTCGACTCAGCATGAAAGTCGGCCATTACACCAATGATCTCTTGTCCGTTGAAAGTCTCACCAATAGGATTTTCAAAGCCTAGAGCTTTCGCGGCAGTTTCATTGATGACCACATATTTTTCATGACTCGCTAAATTCTCAAGGGTTCTACCCTCTAATAGCGTGAAGCCCATAATGTCAAAAAATTCAGCATCAGCCTTGTACTCTATAAAATTCAGTTGTTCTTCTTTCGATAATACTTCGTAGCCTTTTTCACGCGGGTAATTGCTCACAACTCCCACATGATCGACAAACGGGCTCTTAGAAAATTCGCTTTTCAACTCATCCTTCTTGAAAATAGATTCTCTGGTATTTACAGAAACCATCAGGATATTCTCCTTGTCAAAACCCAAATTTGTATTCTGCATGAAGGACAGTTGCTTGTTAACAAATACTGTTGCCGCCAACAAGAAGATGAAAATGGTAACCTGAAATCCGTTAATAATATTGATCACCACATTTTTAGAAAACAGACGGCTACCAACGGTATCCTTAAAATCATTGATCTTCTTTTTAGAAATTATGATTGCAGGATATAAAACAGAGATTAGTGAAATTAAAATCGCAGTTGAATAAATGATTGCCAATTGAGGTACCGATGCGAAAATCTCAATACCTAAAGAGCGATTAACGGTATTTTCAAGCAAAGGAATTGACAGTTCTGTAATGATTAAACTGAATACAAAAGCAACTGTAGACAGCAAAAATGACTCGATCATGTAATTGCCCAGAATATGGAACCTTCTTGCCCCCACTACCCTTCGTACTCCAATTTCCTTGGTTCGCTCTACGGATTGAGAGAGCGTGAGAGAGCAATAGTTTGATAATGAAGAGATGAGTATGATAATGGCTATGGCACTGAAAATAAGCAAATAGCTTTCGTCAATTTGACCATTAAGTCTATCATTAGTATCTAGATCGAAATGTGCTTTATTGAAAGGTTGAAGTCCAAAAGAAATGGGGTTTGATATGTTCTTTGC
>JBARUM010000562.1:0-3596 GCA_049645725.1 Maribacter sp. | reverse complement strand
GCAAAATTATTTTTCTGATTTTATATAGGGGTATGAAGCCCAACGGTGCGAAAACGTAAGCTAAGGATAATTTTTAAGTTTCCATTAGCCATGGTTTGATTAGACTTTATAATCATCAATAGATAGTAAGTGTAAAAGGGACCATATTGGACTTGTAATGTGGGTGATTCCAAATTCTCTTAAGGCATTCGGGCCTTTATCGTAAACTTGAGGGTCTGATTTTATGGCCTTTATTCCTATAATAATATTCTTAAATGGTAATGGAGTATCCTTACCTTGTTCACGGCCAACAAATACTGAATTGTTACTTTCCCTCAAATATTTAAAGCCATTGTAACCCTCAACCTGTGATATGCCCAAATCCGAAAAGCGTTGTAAGATTTTACCAAGTAAAATTTTTGAATCCATCGTTTATTCAGACTTTAAGAGATTAAACTGACCTGTAGTGGCAACCAAAGTTCTTACTATAGATTCGTCTGTTCCTGGTACAACTAGCTCACATTGATCGCATAGAGCAAAATCGGGGTGTTCATCTTTCGGATAACAACTACACTAATTAATGTCAAGCTTGGCAATACCTTCGAATATCCGTAAATCTTATTTTGAAAATTTTGATTTATCTCCATTAAATTGCTTATCCATAATCAATCATTTATTTACTTTGTTACCTGCAGTTATTTTTCGGAGTATAATATTGGAACGATATGTTTTAACAGAATGTCAAAAGGCAATTTTCCTCGCCAATTTCCAAAATTGCTGCCGGTAAAGGTTATTGCGGTATTGTACTCCTCTAATACCATCATATACTGTCCACCGTTGCCAGAAGCAAACAATAATTCGATTTGAAAATTCTTGAACTTCAGTTTTTCATTATACCATAAATAGCCATAATTAGCGGTGGAATATTTTGCGTTTTCCGTTCTACCAAAACGCGTAAAGGACATTTCAACATCAGTTTGACAATTGGTTGATTCGTTTATCCAATCCTCACTCACAATTAGTTGACCATTCCATTTGCCTTTGTTCAAAACCAATTGAGCGATTTTTTGCATATCTATTGGTCTCATAAAAAATGAACCTGCAGCATAACCTCTACCATTTGGGGTTATGTACCATTCGTAGTTTTCAATTTTCAATGGCTGAAAAAGATGTTGTTTGGCAAATTCCATAAGTGTTAAACCACTTGTTCTTGAAATAATAATACCAATAAGTTCAGGTTCCATAGATGTATAAGCCCAGTTCAAATCTGGGTCGTGGCGTAGTGGAATGTTTAAAATATAGTTTAGCCAATCTTTAGTTTCCCACATTTCGGATTCGCAATCAGGACCAATGCCAAAAAATCCTTCGCAAGCTAATCCTGATTTCATTTCCAAAAGGTTTTTCACTGTTATTTTTCCTCTTGGGTCTTTATTCCATTCCTTTATGAATTTCTCTATTTCGTCATTAACATTAAATAGTCCTTTGTCGATAGCTATACCTGCAAGTAAACTTGTGATTGACTTAAATGAAGAGCGAGTATCGTGCAGGCTGTCCCTTGCGAAACCATTGAAATATTCTTCGAAGAGTATGTTGTCATTTTGGGAAATAATCAAGCCATCAATATTGGGATATGCATCAGAAGCGATAATCAATTTCAATTCGTTTAGTTCCTTAGATTGCTGACCACTGCAATTAACAGTTAAGAAAAGTAGGAAAATTATAAATGGATATTTCATTTTTCTAAGGTTGTTCATATTTGCAGGTAACCTATTAATGTAGATGTAAAATACATCTTTATAAACCTACTTAGGTATGTAAAGTAATCGTTTATTTAAACTTTTGTTTATGATGTAATACCCTTATGATATAAACCACTTCATTGTCGATAATGAAATGAATAGAAAATTTAAAGTTGCTAAAGTGCGCCCTTCTAACATTCCGGTAATAGATTTGAAAAAGAAAAGGATTTGCTCTCAAAAAGGAGATTTGACTTTTGAAATCAGTATCGAAAGTGTCTTCCAGACCGGATACTCTGTAATGACATTTGGCAGTTAAAATATCCTTCTCCGCATCTTTTGAAACATTAATTTGATATGCCATTCCTGCTCATTACTTCTTCAATAGAAGAGAATTCTATTTCATTGTTATTGAACTTGTTCAACAAGTCGTCCATCATGTCAGTGTAATCCTTCGATGGAACCTCTAGTTTTTTAGCCTGCTCTATAGCTAAAAATTCTAAGTAATTTTTCAGGCTTCGATTTTGTCGTTTGGCTTCGGCTTCTAATGCCGAAATGACCTTTTCGTCTAAGTGCAGTTCTTTTCGTATCATGAAAATATTATTTATACGTAAAATATACGTATAAATTTCGAATTTAAAACAATATCATCGTTTTATTGAACTTTAGTGCACTTTTATACGTTTATAAAAATATATCAAAATTGAAAACGGTTTCCCTTTCACTGTTTTGAAAAGGCCATATGCGGAGAAACTATCCTTTTCTGATCTCTATGGCATAGGCCCTCTTCGGATTTTCCTTTAGCATCAAATCAATGTCATCTTGGGTAAAGCCATTTTGTTTGAGCCGGGGAATGAGTTTGGTAAAGACATCGTTATACCCTCTGTACTCCCCGCCATTCTTTACTCCAACGCTATACCATCCTGCATCGTGCGAAACAAGGACATGGTTCAACACTCCATTGGCCTTAAGTTCTAAAAGCGTTTTAACGAACCAGTCAATGTTTGTAACGCCATCAGACCCTAGGCCGTTCACATGGTCCAGTGAAATCCAAGCGCCTTGGCCCGCGGCCATTAGATAACCATCCATGGTTCCATTCTGGGCATGTGTCCATACGAATGCTTCGGGCGATACGCCCATTTTCCCCAAAACCTTGAGCTGTGCCATCGCCGGCCCATCGCTTCCCGTATGCGAGACTATGGTCATACCGGTTTCCAAATGCGTCAGTGCGGCCGCCCTGATCAAATTCTCATGCGTTTGCGAAAGAACAGCCCGGTCATCCACTGACATCTTAATGAACCCTGGTCTTATGCCGGAACCATCGATACCATATCTATATTCTTCGATCCACTGTTTTGCAATTTGCGCGGAAGAAGCGTTGATAAACCTTTCAGGAATATATTTGTTGTTCCGGGCTCCGTAATAACCAGTATTGGTAAGTATATGTATTCCGGTCAGCTCGGATAGTTTCTTCAACACATAAGGATCACGACCAAGGTAGGCAGGGGTACAATCCAGAAAGGAAGTGACGCCATGTTGCTCAAGTTCTTGCAGATATGGTAATGCGATTTTAACGATCTCATCCCTGTCCCAACGATGATAGCCGGTACTATCAGCACCGATCCAATCGACCATTATATGTTCATGAATAAGAGCCAGGCCCATTTCTTTGGGCTCAATGGCCCCGTTTACCGTAATTATCTGAGCCGATAGAAAACAGGGGGTGAGCCCTATCAATCCTATCCACAAAAACTTGAAAGACTTTTTCATTTATTATTCTTCAATGTTCGGTTCGAAGTTGACAATAAGTGATTTTTCCAAAATCGGATGTATTTTATATTTAGACAAGTCAATCAAAGCCAAAATCTTAATTGCCACCAG
>JBARUM010000561.1:0-5616 GCA_049645725.1 Maribacter sp. | reverse complement strand
TAAAAGTATGGTTTCCTTTTTTATGAAGAAGAAAGATATGAGCTTATCAGAATTGGAAGCCATTCTTAACGAAATCAAAACAACGGAGCCGGCAGCGTCAACTAAAAAAAACTGATAAAAAGTAATTCTTATGATACAATATATCTTAGAGTGTATTGCCTTTCAATTGGTGTTCCTCATTATCTATGATTTCTTTTTAAAGCGAGAAACATTCTTTCAGTGGAACAGAGCTTACCTAATAGGTACTTATGTCTTGTCATTACTACTACCATGGATTAAGATTGAAGCTTTTAGAACGGAAGTCCCACAAGTATTTAATGGTTCTTCAGAATTCTTTTGGAACTTAGACCAAGAACCTGTGCTATTGAATCCAGAGGTAAGCCAAGGAATTTCCCTTACTTGGAAAGAGGGGTTCTTTTTGCTGGGTGTCTTGTTGGCGTCTGTTTGGTTTATCTTAAAAATGTGGCGTTTGTATCAACTTAGAACAAAGGGCATTGTAAATCATTTTAAGAGCTTTACCCAAATATTAGTGCCAGATAGTCATATTGCCTTTTCGTTTTTCAAATCTATTTTCTTGGGAGAAAAATTACCTAGAAAAGAATACGAAGCTATCATTTCACATGAACTGGTACATATTAAACAGCGGCATTCGTTGGACCTCTTGTTTTTTGAATTGACGCGTATTCTAAACTGGTTCAATCCCTTGGTGTATGTATATCAGAATAGAATTGCAGAACTCCATGAGTTTATTGCTGATGCCCAAGTTCCTAAGAGCGAACGTAAGGCGCATTACGACCTCTTACTATCACAAGTCTTTCAAACCCAAAATATTTCTTTTGTCAATCAATTTTTTAAATCATCATTAATCAAAAAACGAATAGTCATGTTACAAAAAACAAAATCTAAGAGAATCTGGCAGTTAAAGTATCTAGTGTTGGTGCCAATATTATTAGGTATGTTGGTTTATACATCTTGTGAAAACAATCCATCGGATAATGAAAAGTTGGGGGAGGTAATAGCCGTCTATGATATTGAAAATATGACTATTGAAGAAGAAAAAGAAGTTTTTACCAAACTAATAGATCTGTCCGTTCAACCAAAGGACTGGGAATTTGTGGTAAAGGACCAACATTCAACTATTTTATTCACAAAACCTAATAATGAAAGTTCGTTTATCTCTGGTCCTGGAGGTACCCCTATAAAAGCCAGTATGCAGATAGATTCTAAAATTTTGGACGAGGATTTTTCTATGTTCGATACCGAAAAAGGAATTAAGGTCAAGTTAGAATCGATGGTACCATTTGCCGTAGTGGATGAGGTTCCTGTCTTTCCCGGTTGTGAAAATGATGATGATAAGCGGGGTTGTTTCTTTGAGAATATGAGGGAACATATTCGTAAAAATTTTAATTACCCCAAACAAGCACAGGAAAAAGGAATTCAAGGCATGGTAAATACTATGTTCATCATAGACGAAAAGGGAGGGATAACCAATGTAAAGATGCGCGGTCCGGATTCTTTATTAACCAATGAGGCTACAAGAATTATCAGCAGACTTCCAATAATGAAACCAGGTATTCATGAGGGGGAAGTGGTTAAAGTAGCTTTTTCTATTCCAATTACATTTAGGTTACAAGCAACTAACGGTTGGGAGCCTGATTTAGAAAAGTTTGCAGATATGACCGAAAATATTCCTATTTTTTATATTGATGGAGAAAGAGTTACCAAGGAGCAGGTAATGGCAATGAATCAAGACGAGATAGAATCAATCTTTACTTTGAAAGGAGAGGTGGCTATTAAAAAATACGGTCAAGAGGCTCAAAACGGGGTTTTGGAGATTATAACTAAAAAGAAAGATTGAAAAGAATAGTATTTTACTTGACACTACTTGTAGTTTTCGAGGCTGAAGCGCAGTTATCGGTTTCGGTTGTCGCAGACAGTCTCTACGCAATGGGCAACTATTCAAAAGCGATAAATTTTTATTCCAAAGAAGGTTCTGCCAATGCGTCTCTACAGATTGCACGGTCTTACAATGCTATTGGGAACTATGAAAAGGCGATCGTACAGTATGAAGCTGTCGTTCAGGAAAATCCTAACCTACAAATTGCCAGTTTTGAGTTAGGGAAGCTTTTGTTTAAGGTCAAAGACTTTAACGAGGCTAGAAAATTATTTTCGAAGCTCGTTTCCAACGAATCCGGTAATCCCGAATATCATTATTATTTAGGAGAAGCTTTCCGGGAACTGGGGCAACCTGTAAGTAGTTTGGTCGCTTTTAAAAATGCCGTTCAGATAGATAGTACCCACTTGCGAAGTCTTTTTCAATTAGGTAAATATTTTACCATAAAACAAGAACGCGATAATGCACTGCGGTACGTTGACACCGGATTAAGGTTTTATGAGAACGATGTTTCCCTAATAAACTTAAAGGCCTTGATTCTATATAATGATGGTCAATATGAAAAAGCAATACCTTTATTTGAACGGGTATTGGAATTGGGAGAGCGCAAAGAGTACGTGTATGAAAAATTAGGATACAGTTATTATAAGAATTGGGAATTTGACAAAGCCAAGGAAGCCTACCAACAAGTCGTGGCCATCAATGATGACAACTCGGATGCCTATTTTAGCTTGGCAGAGGTCTATCGTAAGAACAGAGAACTGGATAGCGCAGCGGTTTATATTAAACAGGGTATGGCAATCAAGAGACCAATATTCGCAAAAGGATATAATGCCTTAGCAGGATTGGCCAGGGAAAAAGGTGATTTGAAGACTGCCTTGGCCTTTTACGAAAAGGCACATGGGGAGGAACCCCAAGCCCCACGCCATTACTATCAAATATGCACCTTATACGACCAGTTAGGTGAAGATGCCAAAAAGAAGTTGGAATACTATGAAGGGTTCCTTCAAAAATATGGTAGTAAACAGCCCTATATTTCGGATATAGTTGCTAGACGCATTTCCGAACTCAAGGAACAAATCCATTTCTCCAAAGAATAAACTCCTCAAAAAATCGTAATTTTCGCTATAGATTTGGTGGCATGTATCGGTTTTTAATCTTATTGGTTTTCTTTACCATGGCTTCCTGTAATTTCTTTGATTCAAAAGAAAAAAGAACCCAAGGATTCATTAATGCCGAACTTCAAGAAATAGATTGGAACTCCATCGATTCCTATCCCTTATTTTTAGATTGTGATGAAACGGCTTCAAAAGAAAACCAAAGACAATGTTTTGAGCAAAAATTAACCACCCATTTTGAATCTACATTAAATGAGTTTGAATTTACTATAGATTCAGATGAAAACCCTATTGTGGCAGTTATCTTTGTAATTGATGCGGAAGGTAGGATTGTAATTATTGACATTGAAAAAGACGCGGCAATTTTAAAGCAAATGCCAGAATTTGATGGTATCGTCTCACAAAGTCTCAAAAATATACCAGCTATTGCCCCGGCGCTTAAAAGAGGTATTCCGGTAAGCACTAAATTTAGAATTCCTATTCAATTAAACACAAAATAGAAAGATTGGCCAACGAAAAAATCATATTGGGAATAGATCCTGGAACTACGATTATGGGTTTTGGGCTTATAAAAGTGGTTGGTAAAAAAATGGAGTTCATTCAAATGAACGAGCTTTTATTGTCAAAGTACAAAGACCCTTACACAAAGCTAAAGCTTATTTTTGAGCGCACGATTGAGTTAATAGATACCTATCACCCTGATGAAATAGCTATAGAAGCTCCTTTTTTTGGTAAGAACGTACAGTCTATGCTAAAATTGGGTCGCGCCCAAGGGGTAGCGATGGCGGCAGGACTTTCACGTCAAATCCCGATCACGGAGTACCTTCCCAAAAAAATTAAAATGGCCATTACGGGAAATGGTAATGCCAGTAAGGAACAAGTTGCCAGAATGTTACAGAGTGTCCTAAATCTAAAATCACTTCCAAAAAACCTGGATAGTACTGATGGTCTAGCCGCTGCCGTATGTCATTATTATAATGAAGGTAGGGTAGAGGTTGGTAAGAGTTATACAGGATGGAGTGCCTTTGTAAAGCAGAACAGCCCCCCAACCCCCAAAGGGGGCGTTAAAAACTCCTTACAGGTAAATCTTCGGAAAAAGAAAAATTAAACGGTATTGGAGAAACAGAAAAGTTCTGAATTGATAAAAAGTGTTCCTCCTTTGGGTCCGGATGGGGCTGGAATTTACATTCACATTCCTTTTTGCAAACAAGCTTGTCACTATTGCGATTTTCATTTTTCTACCAGTATGGGAAAGAAAGAAGCTATGATCAATGCCTTGTGCAAGGAATTGAAGCTTCGTAGGGAAGAGTTTAAGGATGAGATTGTAGAAACCATCTATTTTGGTGGGGGAACTCCGAGTGTTTTGGAAGCAGCAGAAATTGAACTTTTAATCAATGCTGTTTATAAAAATTATTCGGTTTCGGAAAATCCGGAAATAACTTTAGAAGCGAATCCAGATGATTTGACTTCGGCTCCGCTCAGTCAACGGCCTGATGTCACTGAGCGTAGTCGAAGTGACTTACTTCTTAAGAACTATAAAAAAGTTGGTATTAACCGCTTAAGTATCGGCATACAATCTTTTTTTGAGGAGGATTTGAAATTAATGAACCGTGCACATTCCGCAAAGGAAGCTACCGAGGCACTGTCGCTGGCGAATCGCCATTTTAATAATATTTCCATAGACCTTATTTATGGAATGCCAAATATGACCAATCAAAGATGGATAAAGAACATTGAAAAGGCCCTCACCTTTAAAATTCCACATATCTCTAGTTACGCTTTAACCGTTGAACCTAATACCGCATTGGCCAACTTTGTTAAAAAAGGTTTAATCAAACCCGTGGATGACGAAGTTGCCCAGGAACATTTTAACATTCTGAATGAAACCTTAAGTAATGCGGGCTATTCTTGTTATGAGATTTCCAATTTTGGAAAGCCCGGTTTTTTTTCAAAGAACAATTCCGCCTACTGGCAACAGAAAAAATATATAGGAATTGGACCTTCAGCACATTCTTTTGATGGGGACCGTAGAGGTTGGAACATCAATAACAATCCAAAATATATAAAGGCCATTGAAACCGGGGAGCTTCCCATGGAGGTTGAGGTACTTTCCTTGAGAGATAAATACAATGAATATGTAATGACCGGCTTACGAACTATTTGGGGTGTTTCAATTTCTAGAATTGAATCTGAATTCGGTCATAAATATCGGGAATATCTAGTGCTACAAGCTAAAAAACATCTTGATGAGCATCTGTTATATTTGGATGGAGATACTTTATTGACAACCCAAAAGGGTAAGTTTTTAGCCGATGGAATTGCGAGCGATTTATTTATGGTTAAATTGAAATAAGTTCGGTGTAAATGAAAACCAAAATCACATATAATAAAAAGGTGTATCAAATTAACCTGGCCAAGCCTTTGGATATATCTATACCATTTAGAGGAGATGTGTCCAATGTGAACGCCTGGTATATTCAACACCCTAGAATTGAGCCGCACGTTGATGGGGATTTTGTGGGAAGTGTTGCCGAAGGTGCATCCACAAATTTTAATGATATTTGGTTCAATCCCCATTCACATGGTACGCATACGGAATGTGTG
>JBARUM010000560.1:0-1596 GCA_049645725.1 Maribacter sp. | reverse complement strand
GCCTTATATCATATTGTGCGCCCATATGTTCATTTTTGGTGACTTCTAAAATAGGCGGAAGGTCCCAAATGGGTGCGCCCACATGCTTGCCTGCGTGGTTTTGATAGCATCCGATTAGGCCCAATTTTTTATTTAGTACTTCTAGTGTTTTGGCTTGCTGTCCATAGATAGCTTGGCTCTCCGTTAGGGTAACATTGTCTGGATATTTTAACCAACCGGTACGATAATGGGTGAATCCTAATTTACTGGCCGTTTCTAAAACCTTTTTTTGTTCAGCACTCTTCAGGTCCCAAACTTCTGTTGTCATTATCCCGGGATTCATGCCATATTTCTTAATTGCGGCAACGGCCAATGGCAAATCATCGGCTACGTTTTCCGGTAGAACATGTCCTTTTGGTCTTACGGTCAAATCTACTCCGTTAAACCCTATTTTGGCTGCAGCCGCTGCCATTTCATTATAGTCAAGAAATTGCAGGTGTTTCGAAAACAGACTGATGTTAAGCTCATCTTTGGGCTTTTTAACGGTATTGAAAATAGGGCTACCGAATGCCATCAAGGGTACACAGCCGATTGCTGTAGCAGATAATTTGGTAAAATTTCTCCTTGTAATTACTTTTTTAATTTCTTGCATAACAGAATGGGAATTAATGTTTTGTACACAGAATTGCTATTAAAAACTTGCATGTTCTACAAATATATGTATTTTTGGTAAACCAAATTGGTAAACCAATTTAACGTAGGGTTGGCTTTGTTCCATACCATTCCCCATCAAGGTAAGGATTTTGATTATTTAGTGTCCATTTAGATTGATTAAAAGATGAAAACAATACAAAAAAGCTTATTCCTTGTAGGAGCAGCTCTCTTACTGATTTCTTGCGGAGAAGATACTACTAAAACTGGTATCTATGTGAAAGATAACGCTGAATTAAAAGCTGCATTAACAAAAGTAACCCCTGGAGATGAAATCATAATGGCGAATGGAGATTGGACAGATGTCCAAATCCGATTGGTGGGTTATGGTACCGAGCAAAAACCCATTACACTTCGGGCGGAAACTGCGGGTAAAGTAAGAATTGGAGGACATTCTAATTTGAAACTAGGTGGCGAATACTTGTTTGTTGAAGGTTTATATTTTACTAATGGTGCCTCTCCTTCCGATGCAGTTATTGAATATGCAATTAACCAAGATACAGTTGCCAACTATTCCCGTATTAGCAATTGTGTAATTCTAGATTACAACCAAGCGCAAAGAAATAAGCAAGACCTATGGGTACTATTAAAGGGTCGGTATAACGAAATAGATCATTGTTACATCGCTGGAAAATCCAATAGAGGACCTACTATTAGGGTTGATTTAGCTGGAAATAGAAGTATTAAGAATTATCATAAAATAACGAATAACTATTTTGGACCTCGACCTCCCAAAGGTGGGCCTAGTGCCGAAACCATACAACTGGGTAATAGTTTTACTTCTATGGCTCCTAGTTATACCCTTGTAGCGAACAATTTTTTTGATAGATGTAATGGAGAAGTAGAGGTTATTTCAAGTAAAACGAATTTCAATGAGTTCAGGAATAATGTCTTTTACAAAAGCGA
>JBARUM010000559.1:0-1702 GCA_049645725.1 Maribacter sp. | reverse complement strand
ACCTTATATGGTTAATAATTTAACCATACCTCAATTTCTTAATTGATTATCTACATTATTCGCTACATTTAAGTTTCAATTAAATCAAACAACAATGACATTCTTTAAAAAATTCCTTTTCGGAATTGTATTCTTATTATTCCTATCTGTTTCCTGCATAAATAAAAAACCTGTTGAAATTCCTTTAACTATTCAACAAGATAGTACAGACTTAATTGAAATGGCAAAAATTGCAAGAGAGACGGTAACTGCAAAGGTTGCTGACGGACTAGTGTTAAGTTTATGGGCATCTGATTCTTTGGCTCCTGATCCTATTGCGATGGATATTGACGATGAAGGAAACATTTACATCACTAGATCGAATAGAAATAAAAACTCAGAATTCGATATTCGTGGTCATAGAGATTGGATGACCGAATCGATTGCCTTTGAATCGGTTGAGGACAGAAGAGCTTTTCTTCACAAAACTTTTGCTCCTGAACTTAGCAAAGAGAATGAATGGTTTCCTGATTTAAATAATGACAGCATTCACGATTGGCGTGATCTTACCGTTGAGCAAGACGAAATTTGGATGTTAGAAGATACCGACAAAGATGGTATTGCCGATGTTTCTACCCAAATCATGAACGATTTTAACGATGAAATAAATGATCAAGCAGGTGCACTTTTAGTTCGAGATAACGATATTTTCGTAGGTATTGGTCCGGGAATGTATCGACTTACCGATACCAATGGCGATAAAATTTTAGATGAAAAAACGAGTATCGCCGATGGTTTTGCTGTGCATATTGGCTTTAGTGGTCATGGCATGTCTGGTGCAATTGAAGGTCCTGATGGTAAAATATATTGGGGAATTGGAGATATCGGGGCAAATATTACAACTGTTGATGGGGAAAATCACAAATATCCAAATGAAGGTATTATTGTAAGAAGTAATCCCGATGGTTCAGATTTTGAAGTTTTTGCCCATGGATTGAGAAATACTCATGAGTTTGTTTTTGATTCCTACGGAAATATTATTTCTTCAGATAATGACGGCGACCATAAAGGTGAGAGCGAACGATTGGTACATATTGTAGAAGGTTCTGATGCCGGATGGAGAGCTAATTGGCAATACGGAAAATATACAGACCCTAAAAACAATGGTTATAATGTATGGATGGATGAAAAATTATATATTCCTCGTTGGGAAGGTCAGGCTGCATATATTATGCCTCCAATCCAAAATTTTCATAACGGACCAACCGGAATGAGATATAATCCTGGTACCGCACTTGGCAAAAAATGGATGGATAGGTTCTTTTTAGTTGAATTCGTAGGCGACCCTAGCAGATCAAATATTTGGTCTTTCGATCTAAAACCAAAAGGCGCTTCTTTTGAATTGGATACCGATGAATCTATTCTATCGGGCGTATTGCCAACAGGAATAGATTTCGGACCTGATGGTGCTTTATATCTCGCCGATTGGGTTAATGGCTGGGGAAGCAAAAATTATGGTCGAGTATGGAAATTAGACGTTACCGAAGAAACCAATGACCTTGCGCAAGAACGTTTGAAAACCCAAGAACTAATGACCCATAATTATGAGGATGAAAAGACTGATAGTTTGGTAAGCTTATTATCATACGGCGATATGAGAATTCGCCAAAAAGCACAGTTTGAACTCGCCAAAAGAACCTTTTGGGGCTACAGGGCTTTAGAA
>JBARUM010000558.1:0-4355 GCA_049645725.1 Maribacter sp. | reverse complement strand
AAATCATTCTGACCGCGAAAAGTCCTTGCTCCCAAACGCACCCTGGGCCCTTCCGCATCATTAAACCCAAAAAAATCATAAATGGTCCCAATGTCTAAGTTCCATTTATCTATCTCTACATATCCAGAACCAAGTATACTTACGATGTTATAATAGGATTTAAATTTAGGAACGGTTTTGAGTGTATCCAGCAATTTATAAATTCCAGCCTCATCCTTGTTCAAGCGCTCCAATCTATTCTTCTCCCAAAAAGCATCGTCTTTTACAATAAAGTTTATATCTAACGGATTAATATCCTTTCTGTAGAATTCCTTGGGTTTGGGTTTATCAAACTCGTAGTTATCAAAGACGGTAGTCCTTTTCCCGTAAACACCTCTGGATTTTTCTTTCTTTTGAAAACTGAAATCACTGAGCATATAGTCCCTTTTCAATAGAAAAACAGAATCGTTTACTACGTTAAAATCCTGTTCTATATAAATTTCCTTTACCCAGTTTATATTAGCGCTTTTAGTTACCTCAAGGTTGATGTTCTTGATTGCCCAAGTTGAGTCATTCACCCAAAAATCTCCTTTAAAGGTTAGTTCATTTTTCCTTCTCGGGTAATAGACAATATTATAGCACCATTTAGAATCGATGAATGCACTGTCCCTTAATGCATAGTTATAGGTGTCAACCCCGGTACGAGACAAGGGACTCGTAAAGCTTTTGTCAAAAAACTTTAAATAGTTATCATAAATATCATAACTCTGATAGAGGTCTTGAACAAAAGCAATAATAGCTTGGTTTTTCTCAAAGCCAGAGTTCTTATTTCCCAACACCTCTTCCTTTTCTTCCTTAAGAATATTGTCTCCATGCACTTTTGAAAACGTCTCGTTCAAAAAGATGGGCAAGTAGGTTTTTCCGGTGATTCTGGAAGTATCCAAATCTTGAAAAACGAACTCAAGGCCCTTGAAAATTTTCTTTTGCATTAGAGCACTGTCAATCGTATTCAGATCAAACTCTACCTTTTCATATTTATCAAAGGCATATTGATTGAATTTGCGAACGCCATTTTCCCTCTTTTTAGACCAGATTTTTCGAAGTATATCTACGGCTGGATTGTTTTTCTTGGATTGCTTGCCCGAAATCAAGACCACTTCGTTAAGTTGCTCAGCAGCTTCAACCAGTATAATCTCCATATTGTAACTCACCTTGGAGGTCAAAGGAATTTCCGCATTGTCATACCCTATAAAGGATACCACTAAAATTTCATGACTATTGTCCGATTCCATATAAAATCGACCGTCATCATTGGTTATAGTCCCTTCCGTGGAGTTTTTAAATAGAACATTTGCAAAAGCAACAGGTTCCCCTCCTTCATCAACAACAATGCCTCCAACTTTCGTTTGAGCGTTCAAGAAGATTGAAAATAAAATGAAAAAGGCAAAAAGGGATTGTTTCATGAATGATGACGTATTCTCAAGAAGCTACTGTACAAATAACATACCAATAAAAAAGCTTCCTCAACCTTGGTCGAAAAAGCTAAGATACTTTTACAAAAGGATACTGCTTATTTATATAACACTTTTTTAACTGCCTTGACCACATCCTTATGATTAGGCAACCACTCCTCCAACAAAACTGGAGAATAGGGAGCGGGAGTATCCGCAGTGTTTATTTTTACAATTGGAGCATCCAAATAATCAAAGGCATGTGCTTGAACATGATATGTAATTTCCGTTGCAACGTTACCAAAAGGCCAAGCCTCCTCTAAAACGACTAACCGATTTGTCTTTTTTACAGATTTCAATATAGCTTCGTAATCCATAGGTTTTACTGTGCGCAAATCTATTATTTCACAGCTAATACCTTCCTTTTCCAACTCATCCGCTGCCTTATCGGCTTCCTTAATGATTTTTCCGAAAGACACTATCGTAACATCCTTGCCTTCTCTACGTATATCCGCGACCCCTATTGGAATCGTATATTCCCCCTCAGGAACTTCACCTTTGTCGCCATACATTTGCTCAGACTCCATAAAAATTACTGGATCATCATCACGTATGGCAGACTTTAAAAGACCCTTAGCGTCAGCTGGATTAGAAGGAACAATAACCTTTAAACCCGGACAATTTGCATACCAACTTTCAAAAGCCTGGGAATGAGTTGCGGCTAATTGGCCGGCAGAAGCTGTAGGACCCCTAAAAACGATAGGGCATGGAAACTGCCCACCTGACATTTGCCTAATTTTTGCAGCATTATTTATAATTTGGTCAATCCCTACCAACGCAAAATTGAAGGTCATAAATTCAACAATGGGTCTGTTACCGGTCATGGTCGAACCTACCGCTACCCCAGCGAAACCTAGTTCGGAAATTGGAGTATCAACAACCCTTTTGGCTCCAAATTCATCCAACATCCCTTTTGAGGCCTTGTAAGCACCATTGTACTCCGCAACTTCTTCACCCATTAGATAAATGGATTCATCCCTTCTCATTTCCTCGGACATGGCTTCGGCTATGGCTTGTCTAAATTGTAGTGTTTTCATTTGTATGAATAATTGTTGGATTGAAAGCACGCAAAAATAGGAAATTATATATCAAATTAATAGGATGACTGAATCAAAAAAGTTATAAAATTTACTATGCATGCATAGTAAATTTGAAAATTAATAGTTATCTTCGTTGCCATGATTTAAAAGCATTTCACAAATGAAAATACTAGTTTGTATAAGTAATGTTCCAGACACTACTTCCAAAATAAATTTCACTGATGGTGATACTAAATTTGACACCAACGGCGTACAATTCGTTATTAATCCAAATGATGAATTTGGATTAACGCGCGCTATGTGGTTTAAAGAAAAACAAGGGGCTTCGGTACATGTTGCTACTGTTGGAGGACCCAACGTGGAACCTACCATGAGAAAGGCTTTAGCCATAGGCGCCGATGAAGCCATTCGTGTTAACACAGAACCTACCGATGGTTTTTTTGTAGCCAAACAGTTAGCTGAAGTCGTAAAGAACGGTGGTTATGATTTAGTAATTGGTGGTAGAGAATCTATAGATTATAATGGTGGAATGGTTCCGGGCATACTGGCATCACTTTTAGATATGAATTTTGTCAACACTTGTATTAGTCTTGAAGTTGATGGTGATAAGGTCACTGCCATTAGAGAGATTGATGGTGGTAAAGAAACCTTGAACACTTCCCTACCCCTTGTAGTAGGAGGACAAAAAGGTTTGGTAGAAGAAAGTGATTTACGTATACCAAATATGCGCGGTATCATGCAAGCACGTCAGAAAAAACTAAATGTTGTTGAGCCTATAGATACTACTAAAAGTTCAACTGATATCAAATTTGATAAACCGGCTCCCAAAGGAACTGTAAAACTGGCCAATAGTGTAGATGAACTGGTAAACCTACTTCATAACGAAGCCAAGGTAATTTAGTAAAACTTGCAATAGATTAAGAATTAAAAACTAAAAAAATGTCAGTAGTAGTATATACAGAATCAGAAAACGGAAAATTCAAAAAAAATGCTTTTGAAGTAGCCTCGTATGCCACTGCGGTTGCCCAGCAAATGGGAACCACGGCTACGGCGATAGCGATAAACGCAAATAATAATGAGGAATTGGCCACATACGGCATTTCTAAAGTCCTTAACATCAAAAACGATAGCTTAGGAACATTTAATGCCAAAGCATATGCAGCGGCCGTATCCCAAGCGGTAAAAAAAGAAAATGCCAGTGTCATTATAGTTAGTTCAAGTGCGGACACCAAATATATGGCTCCGCTTTTAGCGGCTTCCTTAGAAGCCGGATATGTTCCCAATGTTGTAGAGGCACCTGATAGTACAAGCCCCTTTATTGTTAAAAGAACAGCTTTCAGCAATAAAGGCTTTGCCCATACAGAGCTTCATTCCGATATGAAAATAATAGGTGTTTCTAATAATGCCTTTGGTACTATTGAAAATAAGGCCGATATTTCTATAGAAGACTTTTCTGTAAGTTTGGATGATACCGCCTTTACTACAAAATCTGTGGAAATCGATAAAGTAGTAGGTAAAGCCACCATTGCGGACGCTGACATTGTCGTCTCCGCAGGCAGAGGATTAAAAGGACCTGAAAACTGGGGAATGGTTGAAGAACTGGCGGATGTTCTGGGAGCTGCTACCGCATGTTCCAAGCCTGTGTCCGATTTAGGATGGAGACCTCACGGCGAACATGTTGGCCAAACAGGAAAACCGGTTGCAAGTAATCTATACATCGCCATTGGAATATCCGGAGCAATTCAACATTTGGCCGGGGTAAGCGCCTCAAAAACCAAGGTGGTCATAAATACGGATCCGGAAGCTCCATTTTTTAAGGCTGCGG
>JBARUM010000557.1:0-7797 GCA_049645725.1 Maribacter sp. | reverse complement strand
AATGTATTGTATGATGAGAAAGACGCCGTAGGACGCAGATATAGAAGACAGGATGCCAACGGCACACCTTTTTGTATAACGGTGGATCATCAATCCCTAGAGGACCAAACAGTCACTATTCGCTATCGCGATACCATGGAGCAGCAACGTGTTGCCATAGCGGACGTAAAAGGAATAATTCATAAGGAAGTGGATATGAAGTCTTGGTTGATGAAGATGGAGTAATCTATAATCTATACCCAAGCCTTAGACTACCATAGTAATTTCGAGCATCTCCGGGATAAAAATATCTAGGTTCGTTACTGCCAAAAGCTTGAGTGTTTATAAGTACCGATTGCGCATAAACCTTATCAAACAGATTATTGATGCCAAAATCAATTCCTAAGGTGAAATGGTTCGATATTTTTTTTAGATAACCCATTCGGGTGTTAAAAACATTAAAAGGGTCGCTAAAAACGTTAGCCGAATTGATGAGTGGAATTTCACTAACATGTTGGTGGGTAGTGTTCCAATAGAAGTTTTGTAACAACCTCAATTGTACTCCAGAAGTCCTACGCTGTTTGGGAACTCCAGTAAGTGGATTTCCGGAAAAATTCTCACCTTCATCTATAAATTCAACAAAACTATGGTCGGTTAAGGTATAGTTCACAAAAGGTGCCAATTGTAAATTCTTGGAGATTGCCCACGTATAATTCAAACCAATTTCCAGCCCACGATGACGGGTCTTTCCGGCATTGTTTCCCACTAATCGGTCCTCTGATATACGCTCGGCTACCAAAAGGTTTTTGATGTTCATTTGATAAAGGGATAGGTTGAGCTGAAAACGTCTTTCATCCAAAAATAGATTGGTACCCAATTCATAATTGGTTCCGGTCTCCTGTGCAATATCAGGATTTATTACACCTTCGGGCGTTAAGGTTTCCTCAACTGTAGGATTAGAGAAACCTCGGCTAAGATTTGCAAAAACTTCATGGTTTTCAGAAAGGGTATAATTGAGGTTAAGGCTGGGCAGTAAGATGGCCTTAAAATTCCGTTCGGCGTTTTTGTTCTCCGTTCCAGTATTGAACAAATCACGATAATCATATTGCGTTTTATTGAGGTTGAGCCCAAGTTGTGCAGAGAACCTTTCTGTAAATGGAAGCAACAAAGATCCAAAAACGTTCCACTGACTTCTAAATTCCTTGTTCCGTGCAAATTGTTCTCCTTTTAAACTTCCGTCACCAATATTGTCCTCCCATAGGTTTTCAAATTCATCCCAGTCGTACTGATCTTTGAAAAGTTCTGCGCCAAACGAATAATCAGCGTTTTTTTTCATAAAGTCAAATTCTCCTGAGAACCGAGTTCTGAACCCAAAGCCATTGGTTATTTCATCCAATATCCCAAAGGGACGGGCTTCATCCTTATCTAAATAGGTGTAAAAGACGCTTGTAGAATTTTCTAGTTTACTAGAAAACCCGTACGAATAGTTTAGACCTAACAAAGTGTATTTATTGGCTTCAAAACCTTGGGAAACGCGCCATGTAAAAGTTGCCTGTCGTGGGTCTTCTGCAAAAGCCGTGGCTCCCAACGAACTTGGTATTTGAGCGGTAAAATCAATATGATTCACCAATAACGAAACTTTGTTCTTTTCATTAATTTGATAGGAAGTATTCAATAATAGTCCATCACGTTCAAAATTACTATTTTGGCGATATCCATTGGTCTTCAAATGTCCGTATTGCAGTCCTAGCCTAAGTTTGCCGTCAAAATGATTAAAGGATAGGTTGTTTTTCAATAAACCAAAGGAACCAACTGTAAAATTGTTGGAAAGATTGGTGGACCTTCCCAAGGCCTCTTTTGGATTTAAAATAAGGGCACCTCCTAAATTTGCACCGTAGGCCGTTCCCTTTGGCCCTTTGATAACCTCAATTTGACTAAGGTTTTCCAAGTCAAATGCCTCTATAGATGAGAATCCTGAGCCATCGGTGACAGGAATATCGGCGTAGTACATTCTTAGTTTATCAGTTCCAAATAAGGTTCTGGCACCAATTCCCCTTATTGTGATACGATTTGTATTTAACGCACCTGAAAGTACATATACTCCCGGTATCTGATTCATGGCATTCACCATGGAAACCGGACTGTAGTTCTGAAAGACTTTGGCGGAAATTACTTCTGAGGGCACAATACCGGTCGCATTCTTTTTCTTTAACGCATCCAAAAGGATAACCTCATCTAGTTGCGTAACACTATCCTTGACCCCTGTATTTTGTCCTGAACAAAAAATGGAAGCAAGTATTAAAAAAGAAAATAAGAAATGCTTCATGAAAAGATTTGAAGCTTCAAAAATAGGACTTAAAATCGAAAGCCAAGTGATAGTCCCGCCCTATACATAAACGAATTTTGAAAATCCTCCGGGTTAATGTTTCTACCCAAGCCACCGCTGATTTCTATGGTAAAACGGTCGCTTCGGGTCGCCCATTTTGTTCCTAAACCCAAACCTAAGGCGGTTGTGCCATAATCGTTGTTTCGGCTCCCAAGAGTTTCGGTTAAATCCTCATTTTCGCCAGTATAATAAAGGCCAAAGGCTTCAGCAAAAAATCCACTTCTAGGATTGTACCCAAAATAGGCTCTTAGATTTGGCCCGATTCCAAAATTGCCATTAAAATCTGTGGCATTACCATTAAAGTATAGTGTTCCTCCAACACTGGTATCCTCGTTCAAATAGTATTCATAGGAACCCTCAACTGTAGAAGTAGCCAAAAAGGAACCGATATTAAATTTTACTTCATGATTATTCGCAAACTGTGGATAAGCTTGGCCATACGTCAAATTTGAGGTAAGAAGGGCAAAATATATAAGAAGTATATTTTTCATGCTAATTAAGATTAGGATGCTCTCTAAGTATTACAAATGTTGTTCCAAAACTGCGAAGTTAGAATTTTAATACTTCCGAAAGACTGCTATTGTAAACACCTTTTTCTATTTTTGAAACAAACGCACATTATGAAAATAGTATCCTATAATGTAAATGGTATTCGT
The DNA here is from genome assembly GCA_049645725.1 of Maribacter sp. Lineage (GTDB taxonomy): Bacteria > Bacteroidota > Bacteroidia > Flavobacteriales > Flavobacteriaceae > Maribacter. The sequence continues at coordinate 4,776 of JBARUM010000557.1, read as the reverse complement.
GCTGCATTGGACAAAGGCTTTATTGAATGGTTGCAATCTGTGAACCCTGATGTGGTCTGCTTGCAGGAAATAAAGGCGATGGAGGAGCAATTGGACCTTTCGGTTTTTGAAGCGGCAGGGTATTCGTATAATTATTGGTACAGTGCCCAGAAGAAGGGCTATAGTGGCGTAGCAATTTTATCAAAGGCCAAACCCGACCATATAGAATTTGGTACAGGCATTGAAACAATGGATTTTGAAGGCAGGAACTTAAGAGCGGATTTTGGTGATACCTCCATCATGAGTATGTATTTGCCATCTGGGTCCAATATGGATAGGCTAGAGTTTAAACTGAATTATATGGCCGAAATTCAGGAATATCTTGATGATTTGAGAAAAGAAAAGCCAAATCTGATTGTTCTTGGTGACTTTAATATATGTCATGAAACAATAGATATCCATAACCCGGTAGGTCTCAAAAATGTGTCAGGATTTTTGCCCGTTGAGCGGGAATGGATAGGTAATTTGATAAAAAGTGGATTCATCGATAGCTTTAGGTATTTTAATAAAGAACCGGATAACTATACCTGGTGGAGCTATCGTGCCAACGCAAGGAACAATAATAAAGGTTGGCGATTGGATTATGGAATGGTGGCCGAACCTTTAAAGGATAGATTAAAACGGTCGGTTATTCTTTCGGAAGCGAAACATAGTGATCATTGCCCAATACTGGTCGAGTTGGATAACTAAGCCTATAGAGCAAACCCTTGGAGTATATATTTTGTAATTTCGCAACTTCTTAAAAACAGATATTAATTAAATGATTTATACTAAACTACCCCATACTGATATTGAAGTAAGTAAGATTTGCTTGGGCACAATGACTTGGGGAAATCAAAACACAGAAGCCGAAGGTCACGAACAAATGGATTATGCCCTTAACCAAGGAGTTAATTTTTTTGATGCAGCAGAATTATATCCAGTACCTGCTCAGGCAGATACATATGGCCGTACGGAAAAGATTATTGGAAGTTGGTTTAAGAAAAACGGCAATCGAGACAAAGTTGTACTAGCCTCTAAAATTGCGGGCAACGGTGATTATACCAAATTTATTAGGACTACGGGTTTTTCTAGAGCAGCCATTATAGATGCGTTGGAGGGTAGTTTGGAAAGATTACAAACGGATTATATAGATTTATATCAATTACACTGGCCAGAACGTACTACCAACTACTTTGGAAAAAGAGGTTATGAGCATGAGGTATCCGATCATTGGGAAGATAATTTTCATCAGGTATTGGAAACTTTACGCGATTTGATACGGGAAGGAAAAATACGCCATGCAGGTATTTCTAATGAGACCCCTTGGGGAACTATGCGTTATCTAGAGGAGAGCAAGGTGCACGCAACTTTACCACGAACCATAACTATTCAAAACCCTTATAATTTACTTAACAGGCTTTTTGAAGTTGGGCTTTCAGAAGTTTCCATACGTGAAAAAATAGGCTTACTGGCATATTCGCCATTAGGTTTTGGAGTATTGAGCGGAAAATATTTAGGGGAAAGAGTACCTGAAGGTTCCAGAGTGTCCTTATTCCCAAGGTTTGATAGGTATAGCGGGGAAATGGCTACCCAAGCCACTCAGAAATACTATGAATTGGCACAGGCAAACGATTTATCGCTGGCCCAAATGTCCCTTGCTTTTGTAAATACAAGACCTTTTGTAACCAGTAATATTATAGGCGCAACTTCATTAAAGCAATTAGAAGAGAATATAGCAAGCATAGATGTCTCATTATCAGATGATATTTTAAAAGATATAGAAGCCATACATAATCAAATACCTAATCCAGCGCCTTAGTATGATTAGTTGTCTTGTCTTCTTAAAAGTAGGATTTGGTCAAATTGTTTTGATTGTGGCTGTAATTATCATAATTATGGTTATTACCAGGATAATGCGTGACAAGCGTTAACCAAATAAACTACGTACTACATCTTCAATTTTTGAAGCTAATTCTACGTTGATTTTGGTACTCTTCAATCCAATTTTATTGTTTTTGGAAACTATGATAGTGGTGTAGCCTAATTTTTCCGCTTCAATAATACGTTGTTCCACTCGTTGTACGGGACGTATTTCTCCTGCTAGACCAACTTCTGCGGCAAAACAGAACCCCTTTTCAATAGGAATATCCTCATTACTGGAAAGTATAGCAGCTATTACGGCTAGGTCAATGGCAGGATCGTCAACGGAGATACCACCCGTAATATTCAGGAAGACATCTTTGGCACCCAGTTTAAATCCTGCTCGTTTCTCCAGAACGGCCAAAAGCATGTTAAGTCTTTTGGCATTATAACCCGTAGTAGAACGCTGTGGTGTGCCATACACCGCTGTGCTTACCAGAGCTTGAATCTCGATTAATAAAGGTCGCATACCTTCTACCGTAGAAGCAATTGCGGTACCGCTGAGACCCTCGTCATTTTTTGAAATTAATACCTCAGAAGGATTATTTACCTCTCTAAGCCCACTTCCCTGCATTTCGTAAATTCCCAATTCCGCAGTTGACCCAAATCTATTTTTTAGTGACCTAAGAATACGATATACGTAATTACGATCTCCCTCAAATTGAAGCACCGTATCTACCATATGTTCCAATATTTTTGGTCCCGCGATAGATCCATCTTTGGTGATATGACCAATTAAAATGACAGGGGTATTGGTTTCCTTGGCATATTTAATAAGCTCCGCAGTACATTCCCTAATTTGGGAGATGCTTCCCGCCGCAGATTCTATATAATCTGAATGGAGCGTTTGGATAGAATCAATTACTACGATATCCGGTTCCGTAGCTTCAATCTGTTTAAAAATATTCTGTGTCTTAGTTTCGGTAAGGATAAAACAGGTTTGACTATTGGGATGAATCCTATCCGCCCTCATCTTAATCTGTTTCTGGCTTTCCTCTCCTGAAACATATAAGGTCTTATAGGGCAATTTTAATGCTATTTGTAGTAGTAAGGTACTTTTACCAACTCCTGGTTCACCGCCTAAAAGCACCAAGGCTCCGGGTACCAAACCGCCACCGAGAACCCTATTAAATTCTAGGTCAAAGGTATTTAAGCGAAGCTCTTTTTCAGTGCTTATTTCATTTACCAGTAAAGGCTTTGAAACTTTTTTTGCGGTATTGGAAGGTGTTTTCCAGCTAACTTTTTCCTCTTTTTGAACCACTTCCTCAACCACAGTGTTCCATTCCTTACAAGCGGAACATTGTCCTACCCATTTGGCATATTGAGTACCGCAGTTTTGGCAAAAAAATGCTGTTTTTGTTTTAGCCATCCTTAGCTTTTCTGGTTTGCGACAAAGGTAGCAAGAAGTTTGAAAATTTTTGAAGGTTGCCTGAGATTAAGGACTAATCATCTTCATATCTTTTTTTATTGAATTCGGCAAATGCAATAAAAAAAGACGCCCAGGCCATCAATAGGGCAAGTCCGTTATACACCAAATTAAACTCACCTTTTAGCCCAAAATATGTAAATAGAATTCCTGAAACAAGAAAGTACTTAACATCAATTTTTATCATAAAAGTAGGTTTTTGGATTTGGTTTGGGGTTTGATACTCTTTCTAAAACCCAAAATCTGCTTTCAATGCATCCATTTTTTCTAAGGCCATTTCTTTAGTTAAAAAGTCTATTTCTTCCATTTGAAAAGCCTTTTCAAATGTTTTTAACGCTTTCTTCGGCTCTCCTAGTTGTTCGTAATATTCTCCCTCAAAATAAAAACCAAGCATAGTATCCGGATATTGAGCCTTGCATAAATCTGACAAGGGCTTAAGCGACTCAAAATCTTCCTTTTTTCTAGAGGCTGCATAAATGGCCATGATATCGTTTAATTCAACCGGTTTGCTAAACCCGAATAAATCTTCAATACCTTTATATTTATTTTCCAAGTACTGAAATGCAGGTTCTTCAGACGTCAATATTTGAGTTTTATACTCCTTTGGACTTATCGGTTTGAACATTCCAAAAATATTGTCAAAAGCTTTTCCAATACCGTAAGTTGCGACAGAGATGTGATCGGCGCCTTTGTATTCGTCAAAGAAATAATGTAATGTTTCTTTATCTATTGCTCTAATAGACTTATCCATCGCCATTATTGCCGGAGTATCATTGTTAGGCTCTCCCTCAACAATAAGTTGATAGAATATTTGCTTATCAAAACTTCCCAAACGGGTAGGAACCCTATTTTCCATATCGGGGGCCAAAGTCGGGGAAATACTAACATAGGCATTGAAAAGTGAATTGTCCTTAAATAGCCAATAATTCTGGAAATTAGCAGTAATATCGTAACCTACTATCATTTTAAAAGGAGCTGTGCTGAAATTCAAGTCTAAATAGGGAATGAGTTCCATCCCTAGAAATTCAAAGAACTTCTTTCCTTTTTCGGAAGGAAGTCCTGTATCTGGTTCAAATGCACAATCATCATACCTAATATCGTTTTTGCTTTGATTCACCCCCACTATTATACTTTCTGGCATGCCATGAAACCGACTATAGAATTTAGAAGTGGCCACAACCTGATCAAACAAATAATTAGCATCTAAAACCAAGATTAGGGGATACTTTTTGGTGTCATCGAGATTTTCAGGAAAATAGTACTGAACATCTCTTCTTTCCTGTAATTTAAAGGATTCGAATATTTCCTGTTTTACCTGTGCGGTAACTGAAAATCCTAACAATAGTGTAAGAAATAGGGTAAAGTGACGCATTGGGATAAGTTTGAATAGTACCGTGTACTATCGGTTT
>JBARUM010000556.1:0-1918 GCA_049645725.1 Maribacter sp. | reverse complement strand
GCAAACACTGTTAGTCCGAAAGTAATAAAAATCCCCATTACTTCTCGAAACCCTGGGAAATGCCCTTTTTCAGCTACATCCCCCATATGTTTTCTATTTTTACCTAACAATAATAAGGGCACAAAGTAAATGGCATTCAATGCTCCCCAAGCCAAAAATGTCCAATTCGCTCCATGCCAAAAACCACTTACCAAAAAAATAATAAATGTATTTCTGAGTTGAAAGAACTTCCCGCCCTTACTGCCTCCTAACGGAATGTACAAATAGTCTCTAAACCATTTTGACAAAGAAATATGCCATCTTCTCCAAAACTCAGCGATATCCCTTGAGAAATAAGGGACGGCAAAATTCCTTTTCAGCTCAAAACCGAACATTTTGGATGTCCCAATGGCTATATCAGAATAGCCCGAGAAATCACAATAGATCTGAAAAGTAAAAAACAATGCCCCCAAAATAAGGGTACTCCCGTTATAATTATCCGAATTATCGAAGATCAGATTCGAAAATTCAGCGCAATTATCGGCTATGACAATTTTTTTAAAGAACCCCCAAAGAATTTGTCTTAGACCATCTACAGCTTTTTCATAATCAAATTTTCGACTAAGGTAGAATTGAGGAAGGAGGTCTGTAGCTCTTTCTATAGGGCCTGCCACTAATTGAGGAAAAAAACTAACAAAGCTACCAAACGCTATAAAATCATTACAAGGTTTTAGCTTACCTCTGTAAACATCTATTGTGTAACTGAGTGTTTGGAATGTGTAAAAACTGATACCCACAGGAAGGATAATATTCAGAGAACTTGCTGATATTTCAACGCCAAAAAAAGAAAAAGCGCTGATAAAATTTTCTAAGAAAAAATCGTAGTATTTAAAAAAAGCAAGGAATCCAAGATTTATAAAAATACTTATCCAAAGAAAAAATTTTCGTTTAAAAACGTTCGCCTCCTTCTCTAGTTTCAACCCTACCAAATAATCAACCAAAGTACTAAACAGTATAAGAGACAAAAACCTCCAATCCCACCAGCCGTAAAAAATATAGCTACTTACCAAAACCAACATGTTTTGTTGTTTCAGGTTATCTTTAAAAACGAACCAGTATAATAGAAAAACTATTGGCAGAAAAATAGCAAAATCTAAAGAGTTAAAAAGCATAATTAACGATCACTTAAAGTGCTGCTTATTGATTTGGATTGGCTACGTTCATTGTTTTTTTAATTGCTCATTTATAAAAGCTAAGATACGTTCTGATCTCTTCTCCCACGTGTAATTTTCAATGAATCTTAGGTAAGCACTTTGCCCTAGCACCTCTCTTTTGTCAGGTGAAGAGAGCTCATTGATTGCCTGTACCCATTCTTTAATATTATCTGGCGCAGCAAAAACGGCTATCTTATCGTCCAAAACTTCTCTTAAAACAGGAAGGTCAGAGGCAATGATCGGTTTTGAATACGACATGTATTCAAACATTTTTAATGGAGAGGTATATTTTCCAATATTTGACTTTTTTCCTGTTCTCACATCTGCTTGATTAGGCAATAAACAAATATCAATACCCATCATCTCCTTCCAGATATCCCTTTGCAGCACAAAACCTTTAAGCTCAACATTATTAAGGTTTCTCTCTTGAATTTTTGTAGTCACAATTGAAGAAGGTTCTCCAATAAGTATGAAGTTATGTTCTGGCATGGCTTCCGCCAATGGCAAAATCACTTCAACTCCCTTTCCCTCATGGAAGGAGCCTAGATAGGCGATATTTAGTCTCGTTTGCTTTTTATAGCTTGGCACATAATCCACTGAAGGCACATTGGCGGAATCAGGAATTACCACAATTGATTTTTTAGAGGTAGGAAATTTTAGTTTAAAATCCCCTTTTATTTTTTCAGTAATGGCAACAAAACCTAAACAGGAATTACTCTCAACAG